>JBJEXA010000188.1:0-1998 GCA_051885335.1 Oxalobacter sp.
AAGCATGCACGGGCGCTGAATGCCATCACAAATCCAAGCACCAACTCCTATAAACGTCTGGTCCCTGGGTTTGAGGCACCAGTCAAACTGGCATACTCGGCACGCAACCGTTCTGCCTCTATCCGTATTCCACACGTCACCAATCCGAAAGCACGTCGTATTGAAACCCGTTTCCCTGATCCGACAGCCAATCCATACCTGTGTTTCTCGGCATTGCTGATGGCAGGGTTGGATGGCATCCAGAACAGGATCCATCCAGGAGAAGCGGCAACCAAAGACCTGTATCATCTGCCACCGGAAGAAGATGCGTTGGTTCCGACTGTATGCGCTTCCTTGGATCAGGCACTTGAGGCATTGGACAAGGACCGTGAATTCCTGACCCGTGGTGGTGTATTCAGCAATGATCTAATTGATGCCTACATTGAACTCAAGATGCAGGATGTCACCCGTCTGCGTATGACCACACATCCGATTGAATTTGATATGTATTATTCCCTGTAACCCGGAATATTTGGTCAACAGTAAATCGAATGGCATCAGCAAAGGCGGAAATGGCAACGTTTTCGCCTTTTTTTTCAGCAAGCATCATGGAACATTTTAGTGGACTCGACCTGCTTTCGTCGGCAATCATCATCCTGGATAGGGAGGGGCATATCCAATATGCCAATTCTGCTGCGGAGGATATGCTTGAGCTTTCACTGAAAGTATTGCGGACACACAAGCTTCAGCAGATTTTCCTGAACAGTGAGGTCATTGAAGAAATCTGCCAAGAGGTTTTGGTGCATGAGACTGTGGAAATCAGACAGGACATTGTCCTGCATAGGCCGGCGAACAGACCGTTAGTAGTCCATGCGGTTGTCAAGACCATTGATACGCCTTTTAATGGTCTTCTTATTGAGATGCGTGGCAATGTTCAACGTATCCGGCAGGACAGGGAAAGTCGTCTTGTCAACCAGAACCAGGCGAACATGGAAATGGTCCGCAATCTTGCCCATGAAATCAAGAATCCATTGGGGGGAATCAAAGGAGCGGCCCAGTTGCTTGAATTGGAGGTCCCAGAAGAGCACAAAACAGAGCTTCGGGAATATACACAGGTTATCATCAAGGAAACGGATCGTCTTCAGAAACTCGTTGACAGGATGCTGATTCCCCATAAGCGTGCTCATATTGTCAATGACATCAATATCCATGAAGTCACTGAACGGGTGCGTAGTATCATCTTGGCAGAGTTTCCTGAAGGACTCGAGATAAAACGCGATTATGACCTATCGTTGCCAGAAATCTCCGGGAGCAAAGAGCAACTGATCCAAGCTGTGCTGAACATTGCTGAGAATGCTGCCCATGCACTACAGCCTCAGATACAGGATGGTGGTGCAAAACTGACTTTCAGAACCCGTGTGTCAAGAAAGGTCACCATTGCCGGGGTTCATTACAAACTGGCATTGAACCTGTACATCATTGATAACGGTCCTGGCATATCACCTGACATGATAGAGACAATATTTTTTCCCTTGGTTTCAGGCAAAACGGGAGGCAGTGGCTTGGGATTGGCATTGTCGCAGACCCTTATTCAAAAGCATGGTGGGCTCATTGAATGTGACAGTGTTCCTGGCAGGACAGAATTCCTGATACGCCTGCCATTGACCAAAGCGTGAACAACCGAAACCAGAAAACGTGATGATTGGAAAGAGGCTATGGAACCAGTCTGGATTGTTGATGACGATGAATCAATCCGTTGGGTGCTTGAACGGGCACTTTCCCGTGAAAATATCCCGTTGAGAACATTCAGCAGTGTGGATGAAGTACTGTTGGCTTTCGAAACCGACCGGCCACAGGTGCTGCTGTCGGATATCCGAATGCCAGGCACATCTGGTTTGAAATTGCTGGAGCAGGCCAAAGAACGTTTTCCAGGGATGCCAATTATTATCATGACAGCATTTTCGGACCTTGACTCTGCGGTGTCGGCTTTCCAGGGAGGTGCGTTCGAATACCTGGCAA
>JBJEXA010000189.1:0-1994 GCA_051885335.1 Oxalobacter sp.
AACCGCTTATAAGCGGAACAAAAAACCATTGAGCAATATACCACCTGTCCAGTGATATGTCAGAATTGAGAATAATATCCATGGACATCAAGAAAACAAAACATCATGACAATCGGACTTATCATCATCGGTGACGAAATCCTTTCCGGCAAATATACAGACAGGCATTTCAGCAGTGTCATTAAACTGTTGGGACAACGGGGACTTCAGCTTGGCTGGGCGCGTTATCTGAGGGATGAACCAGCCAGTATCACTGCAGTGCTTCAAGAAACCCATACCACAGGCGATATTGTATTTTGCTGTGGAGGTATAGGTTCAACACCGGATGACTATACCCGGGCCTGCGCGGCGGAAGCATTCGGCAGGCCATTGGTCTTGCATCCGGAAGCTCGCGAAGAAATTGACAAGCGTATCCGTGAAGTAGCAGAAGACCCGGAGCATCCGGATTACCGTTCCCCTGACAACATCCGTCGCTTGCGGATGGGGGAATTTCCTGAAGGATCGGCAATCATTCCCAATCCAGTCAATCATTTCCCGGGGTTTTCTTTTGGAACTCATTATTTTGTGCCCGGGTTTCCACAGATGGCGCATCCAATGATTGAATGGGCATTGGATACTTATCATAAGGATCTGTTCCATACGGCAGAACAGTTGGAGCTTGTGGTCAAGGTTCCTGGGGCAATGGAAGCTAGGATGACACCGTTGATGGAAAAAATCACAGCAGATTTTTCGTTGGTGAGACTTTTCAGTCTGCCCCATATCGGTCCAGCACGCTCAGATAATTATGTTGAGGTGGGTGTCAAAGGTCTGAAAGAGAATCTGCAACCGGCATTTGATGCTTTGTTGAAGGGATTGGCAGATTTGGGAGTCAAATACGAATTGCCATAAACATGATATGTGTTTGATTGGTGCGTAGGATGCACCGTATTAGTGCAGAATTATGGACAGTGCGCACTGTTATGGCATATGCTTTGCCAGATAGGACAGGAGCAGCCTTTCTTTAAGCGAAAACAAGGTTGGATTCTGGCATGGAAAGTGCATACAAGAGGATTAGGATTTTCCATCGGGATAGTTACCGTTTAGCTTTATTCCTGTATTTTGGGCAAAGGGAAAAGATGAAAAGGAGAGAAGAATGTCAAAGTCAGTAGCAGACGTATTGGAAATGATCAAGGAAAACGAAGCAAAATTTGTTGACCTTCGTTTTACAGATACCCGTGGAAAGGAACAGCATGTCAGTGTTCCTGTTTCCGCATTCGATGAGGATAAATTTGAAGAAGGGCATGCGTTTGACGGTTCTTCTATTGCAGGCTGGAAAGGGATTGAGGCTTCTGACATGCTCCTGCTGCCTGATCCAGATACGGCCAACATTGATCCTTTCATGGAAGACACAACGGTTTTCATGCAGTGCGATGTCATTGAACCTTCTGATGGTAAGGGATATGACCGTGACCCACGTTCTATCGCCAAACGTGCAGAAGCTCATCTGAAATCTTCCGGTATCGGTGATACAGCATTCTTCGGTCCAGAGCTCGAATTCTTCATTTTTGACAGTGTCTGCTGGGGGGATGATATGTCCGGCAGCTTTGTCAAGATTGGCTCTGAAGAAGCGCCTTGGTCGTCCAGTATTGAAATTGAAGGCGGCAATGCCGGTCATCGACCAAGGGTAAAAGGCGGTTACTTTCCGGTTCCTCCTGTTGACAGTTTCCAGGATATGCGTTCTGAAATGTGCCTGTTGCTGGAACAGATGGGCATTCCTGTTGAAGTCCACCATCATGAAGTTGCTGGTGCAGGGCAGAATGAAATTGGTACAAAATTCTCGACACTGACCAAACGTGCCGACTGGTCCCAGATTCAGAAATACATTATCTGGAATGTTGCTCATACCTATGGCAAGACAGCGACATTCATGCCTAAGCCGGTTGTCGGCGACAATGGTACCGGGATGCATGTCCACCAGTCCATCTGGAAAGATGGCAAGAACCTTTTTGCTGGGG
>JBJEXA010000190.1:0-8627 GCA_051885335.1 Oxalobacter sp.
TAGATACCGTCGCAAAGGAAGCTTGTTTTTTGCCCGGTAAAACCTGTAAAAATGTGGTACAGAGAACACGGGGGAAGGTTTTTATGCATGTTAGAATTTGCATTCTGCAATAAATCACATATATTTATTTTAGCAGTAACGAGTATCAACCCGCTCATTTAAAGGCTTCATTATGGCAACAAGAAAATCCGCTCAATCCGCTAAACCGGTCAATGCATTCATGAAACCGCTTCAACCTGATGCAGCACTTGCAGCAGTTGTTGGTAAAAAAGCATTGCCGAGGACCCAAGTCATCAAGAAAATCTGGGAATACATCAAGAAAAACAATTTACAGGATGCTGCAAACCGCCGAATGATCAATGCTGATAAAAAGTTGTTGGCTGTTTTTGATGGCAAGGAACAGGTATCCATGTTTGAAATGACCAAATTAGTCAATCAGCATCTTAAATAACAAGGCTTGGTACAGCTTTGTTGTATATCGGTAGACTGTAACAATTTTCTGTTACAGTAGAAAGGTGTCATTCTGTGGATAACTGGATTACATCAGGTGATAAAAAACGCCAGACCCATAGATTGGGGTTCTGGCGTTTTTGTCAGGAGTACGCTGATCACTTTTCAGTCTTGATTTTCTCAATGATGAATTCTGCCATTTCAGCAATGGGGATAGACGTTGCCTTTTCGTCTTTGCGTCCCTGATATTCCAGTTGACCGTTCTTCAAACCTCGGTCACCGACAACGATACGGTGTGGCACACCAATCAATTCCCAATCTGCAAACATCACGCCTGGCCGTTCACCTCGGTCATCTAAGATGACATCAATACCGGCATTCTTCAGGGATTCATACAGATTGTCGATAGTGGACTTCACAGCTTCGTTTCTATCATAGCCCATTGGGCAGAGGACTACTTCAAATGGTGCGATGGCTGTTGGCCAAATCATCCCTTTCTCGTCATTATTCTGTTCAATCGCCGCTGCAGCAACACGGGTCACACCGATACCGTAACAACCCATCTGCATCAATTGGGGTTTCCCTGTTTCATCCAGGTAGACAGCATTCATATCCTGGGAATAGCGGGTGCCCAGTTGGAAGACATGACCGACTTCAATGCCGCGTTGGATGGCCAGGGTTCCCTTGCCATCTGGGGAAGGATCGCCTGAAACCACATTGCGGAAATCAGCGGTATTGGCTGGCAACGGAATATCACGTTCCCAGTTTGCTCCAATATAATGATAATCTTTTTCGTTGGCGCCACAGATAAAATCGCTCATCACTGTAACAGCATAATCTGCATACAAGGAAACATCTTTGCGTCCAACAAGGCCGATAGGCCCTAGGTAACCAGGCTCGCAGCCCAAATAGCGGACAATCTCGCTGTCACTGGCAAAACGGAATCCACCGATGATTTTTTCGGTTTTCACTTCATTGAGTTCATGGTCTCCACGCATCAGGATGACAGCAAAATGACCGTCTTTTCCCTCGGGGATATGGTTTCTGACAACGGCAATCACTTTCAGTGATTGTGAGACGGGTAGGTTAAGGAAATCACTGACTGCTTCACAGGCCGTCTGTCCTGGTGTCGGGACTTTCTGCATGGACATGGATGGTGCCGGGCGTTCTTGGGGCGGAGGCAATGCCTCTGCCGCTTCCATATTGGCTGCATAATCAGAATCCGGGCAATAGACGAGTGCATCTTCGCCGGTTTCTGCAATGACATGGAATTCATGGGAACCTGAACCTCCGATGGCGCCATTGTCCGCAGTGACAGGACGAAAATCAAGTCCGAACCGTTTGAAGATGCGGACATAGGCATCAAACATGGTTTTATAAGACTGTTTCAACCCATCTGTATCACGGTCAAAAGAATAGGCATCTTTCATCGTGAATTCGCGACCACGCATCAGCCCGAAACGAGGACGGCGTTCATCCCGAAATTTTGTCTGGATATGATAGAAATTGACAGGCAGCTGACGGTAAGACTTGATGACACTTCTTGCAATGTCCGTCACCATTTCCTCAGAAGTCGGTTGGATGACGAAATCGTGGTCATGCCGGTCTTTGATTCTCAGCAGTTCAGGACCATATTTCTGCCATCTGCCTGTTTCCTGCCAGAGTTCGGCAGGTTGAACAACAGGCATCAGCAGTTCGACTGCTCCAGAACGATCCATTTCTTCACGGATGATATTTTCAACTTTATGGATGACACGAAGGCCCATAGGCATATAAGCATAAATACCGGAGCCCAAGCGCCGAATCATACCTGCGCGCACCATCAGTTTATGGCTGATGACTTCCGCATCGGCAGGGGCTTCTTTCAGCGTTGAAATAAAAAATCGGGATGCTTTCATAACAGTGAATACTTTTACTTCTCAACAGGGTTATAATCAATGTGATTTTAAAGGATTAGTTGGCAGATGCGCTCATTGATTGTCCAGACACTGGCAAATAGGTACCTGTTCTGTTGCAATGAAAGCAGGAAAACAGGGATTAACCTGTCGGATATGGGATCATGGGTGGAGTTGCCAAAGCATTGAGGTGAATAATGCTTGACCGTGAAGGTTACCGCCCAAACGTTGGAATTATTCTGTTGAATACCAACAATGAAGTCTGGTGGGGAAAACGGATAAGGGAGCAGTCATGGCAGTTCCCCCAAGGAGGAATCAAGCATGGGGAAACACCTGAACAGGCCATGTATCGCGAGTTGCGGGAAGAAACCGGGTTGAAACGTGAGCACGTGGAAATCATCGGCCGTACACAGAACTGGCTGCGTTATGATGTCCCCCCTCATTTCATCCGGCGTGAGATAAAAGGGCATTATCGGGGGCAGAAACAGATATGGTTCCTGCTACGGATGCTGGGACGCGATACAGATGTGGATTTGAATGGTGTTTCTGAAACCCCTGAATTCGATGCATGGCGTTGGCATCAGTATTGGGTACCATTGGATGCTGTCATTGAATTCAAGCGTAATGTCTATATGAAAGCTTTACAGGAACTTTCCCGGTTCCTCGAACCTGTCCCAAAAATGGAACAGGCGCTTTATCCAAGCTATGCTTCTGAAACCAGGTTGTCTGGCACCAGTCAGGCTTCAAAGAAGACTTTAGCATTCAAACAGGACAGGCAGCAGGTGCAAAATGATGGCAGAAAAAAAGACAAATGATTTTTTCCTGGCTGGATGGAAAGGGCTGGTTATCCTGTTATTGATGGCTTTCAGTCTTCAAGCAAAGGCGGATATTACAATCTTGGGTGATACAGGGTGGCCAGATGATGAAGTGGAAGAGGACAAGCCTAGGGAATTCAAAGTATTGCCGGTTGTATTACCTGCATATCCACAGGAAGAAGACCTGCTTTCGTTTGAGATTGGACCGACTCAGACTCAGAGATTCTTTCTGGATGCAAAATCCATCTCTATCAGTGGTGAAGATGAAGTTCGCTATACATTGATCGCAAAAAGCTCAACAGGGGCTCTTAATGTGAGCTATGAAGGATTGCGTTGTGCCAGCAAGGAATACCGCCGTTTTGCTTATGCCGATAGGAAGGGTGAATGGACAATGTCCAAAAGCGAGGTATGGCGCCCAATCAATTGGTATGCTGCTAACCGTCCACGTGCTGTATTATGGCTGGATTATTTCTGTGATGAAGCGCATATTGAAGGACCCGCTGAAGTGATTGTGGACCGCATCCGGTATAACCGGCCGCTCCAGAAAGAGAACAAATACAATGCTGGTTAAATCTGCAGGACAATCATATTGTCGCGGTGGATCAGTTCTTGGTCACCCTTATAACCTAGGATTTTGACAATTTCTGCTGATTTGTGCTTGGCAATCAATGCCGCTTCACTATAAGAATAATTTGCCAGTCCGCGTGCGATTTCATGGCCATTTCCATCAATACATGAAATAATTTCGCCCCGGGCAAATTCCCCTTCTACACGGATGACACCGATCGGTAGCAAGGATTTGCCCTCCTTCAGGATTTTCTGGACGGCTCCATCGTCTAGGAAGACTTTTCCAGCAGTCTGAAGATGATCTACCATCCACTGTTTTCTTGCCTGCAAATGGCTGTTTGGTGCCAGCAATTGTGTTCCAATCAGTTCACCGGCTGCCAGCCGGGTCAATACATTGGGTTCACGTCCCCAGGCAATCACAGTGTGCGCACCGGAACGGGCAGCACGTTTTGCCGCCAGTATTTTGGTCAGCATCCCGCCACTGCCGATACCAGAGCCAGCACCCCCTGCCATTTTTTCCAGTTCAGGCTCTCCTGCCCGGGCAGTCTGGACTAATGTTGCTGTAGGATCTTTACGGGGATCAGCTGTGAACAGGCCTTTCTGGTCTGTCAGGATGACTAGGGCATCTGCTTCAATCAAGTTGGCAACCAAGGACCCCAAGGTGTCGTTGTCACCGAATTTAATCTCATCGGTAACTACCGTATCATTTTCATTGATGATGGGAATGACATTCAGATGGAACAATGTCATCAATGTTGCTCGGGCGTTCAGATAGCGGGTTCTGTCCGCTAGGTCAGCATGGGTTAGCAGGACCTGTGCTGTATTCAGTCCATAGCGGTCGAAACTTGTCTGATAGATTTGGGCAAGACCCATCTGCCCGACAGCGGCGCAGGCCTGCAGCTCATTGACTTCGACAGGACGTTGCTTGAAACCCAGTTTCAGCATTCCTTCGGCAATAGCGCCAGAACTGACCAATACAATTTCTTTCCCTTGGGCATGTAGCTCAGCAATCTGTTTTGCCCATGTTGCAACCGCTGCAAGGTCAAGGCCGTGTCCATCATTGGTCACTAGGGAGGAACCGACTTTGACGATGATGCGTTTTGCTTTCTGGATGACTGAACTCATTTATCCTTCCTCTCAGTGGGGGTATCTGTTACTCAACCGGTTTGAACCGCGGATCGTTAGGGGCAATGGAATCAATGTGGCGGGCTTCCTCCGCAATACCCGTCTTTTCATCCCGTTTCTCCTGAAGGCGTAGGTCTTCAAAATAACGGTAAACCGCATCCATCAATTCAGAACACCCTGCCTTGGTATAAGCAGAAATCTCAAATACCGGACCATTCCATTGCAGGCGGGAAACAATCTCATCAGTCCGTTGCCTGCGCTCTTCTTCAGGAACTAGATCCAGCTTGTTCAAGACAAGCCACCGGGGTTTTGCTGCCAGGCCAGGATCATATTTTTCCAGTTCCTCTGCTAGTGCCTTGGCATCGACAACAGGATCTGATGTTTCTCCGAAAGGAGAAACATCAATGACATGCAACAGCAGGCGGGTACGCTGGAGATGGCGGAGAAACTGATGGCCCAGACCAGCACCCTCGGCGGCCCCTTCAATCAGTCCAGGAATATCTGCAATGACAAAGCTCTTTTCGTGACCGATCCTCACAACCCCCAAGTTTGGTTGGAGTGTCGTAAACGGATAATCTGCAATTTTCGGACGGGCATTTGATACCGCAGAAATCAGAGTGGATTTCCCGGCATTCGGCATACCCAGCAGTCCAACATCGGCAAGGACCTTCAACTCAAGGTGGAGTTCAAACCGCTCACCAGGTTTGCCGTCAGTCTTCTGACGGGGCGCACGGTTAGTCGAGCTTTTGAAATGAATATTACCCCAGCCGCCTTCACCGCCTTTTGCAAGCAGATGACGTTGACCGTGTTCAATCAGGTCTGCAATGATGGTTCCTGTTTGCCTGTCAGAAATGACTGTGCCAACAGGCATACGGAGTTCGATATCATCCGCTCCCTTGCCATAGCAGTCGGATCCACGACCGTTCTCTCCGTTTTTTGCACGGTACAGCTTGACATAGTGATAATCAATGAGCGTATTGACATTGTTGTCGGCAATTGCCCAGATGCTGCCACCTCTGCCACCGTCACCGCCATCAGGTCCTCCCATCGGCCTGAACTTTTCACGGTTGAAAGAAGCAACACCATTCCCGCCTTTCCCGGCAATGACTTCAATTTTTGCTTCGTCGATGAATTTCATAAAAGCATCCTGCAGATAATGAAAAAGCCCTGCCATATCGGCAGGGCCATCATGTTCAAATGCAGAACCACAGGGCAGTGGTCAGAAAACCTTATCTGACGGCCCTGTTTCCCCTGTCAGCAACCCTGCTTATGCTGCTTCACAAGGGACAACGGTTGCATAATGTTTCTTGTCTGCGCCTTTGACAGCGAACTTCACAATGCCGTCAACCAAAGCAAACAAGGTATGGTCTTTACCGATGCCGACATTTTCGCCAGGATGGATCTTGGTACCACGCTGGCGGATGATGATGCTACCGGCATTGATGGTCTGACCACCGTAAACCTTGACGCCCAGACGTTTAGATTCAGATTCACGTCCATTACGGGTGGTGCCGCCCCCTTTTTTATGTGCCATTTTAAGACTCCAGAATTAAGTTTTCCAAACCGGAACAGCCTTTGGCTGCCTCACCCGGCAAAATCAAGCATTGATGGAAACAATTTCCAGTTCAGTGTAGTTCTGACGATGCCCCTGACGTTTCTGGTAATGCTTACGTCTGCGCATTTTAAAAATCTTGACCTTTTTATGACGACCTTCAGAAACAACCTTTGCCAGAACCGTTACACCTTCAACCAGTGGTGTGCCGATACGAATTGATTCGCCTTCGCCAACAGCCAGGACTTGATCAAGGGTGATTTCGGATCCAACTTCCGCAGGTATCTGTTCTACTTTGTATTTTTCGCCAGCAGTGACTTTATATTGTTTACCACCGGTTTTTATGACCGCGTACATGGAAACCCCATCAAAAAACAATGTTGAAAAACCTGAAAAATCAGGACGAGAAAAAAGCAAGCATTAAATTATATAGAAATCTTATAGAAAGTCAAAGCATTAGGAATCATGTTGCCATGAAGAAGCTGGTAAAAAACGGCAGCAAGGTGAAAAAACCAACAACAGGGAGATATAATGCCCTCCCATGAACTTTCTTAAAACGTTTTTCTCTGTTTCTGCATTCACTTTGCTTTCCCGCATCACCGGCCTGATACGGGAACTGCTGGTGGCAAAAGCATTTGGCGCATCAGGTTTGACCGATGCGTTTTTTGTTGCATTCAGAATTCCAAACCTGCTGCGACGGCTTTTTGCAGAAGGGGCTTTCTCACAGGCGTTTGTCCCAATCCTGGCAGAATATACCAATAAGAAAGACAAAACAGAGACAAAACAGCTGGTTGACAAAGTTGCCACCGCATTGGCATGGACGCTGATCCTTGTCTGTATCCTCGGCATCGTCTTTGCAAACTATGTTGTCTATGCCATTGCGACAGGACTTGATGGCAATACGGAAATCTTCAGCGTTTCTGTCCTGATGACCCAGATCATGTTTCCCTATATCCTGTTCATGTCACTGGTTGCCTTGGCAGGAGGGATCCTCAATACAAACCGTGAATTCAAAATTCCTGCCTTTACCCCGGTCTTGCTGAACATCTCTTTCATTGTAGCATCGCTTTTTGTTGCCCCATTGCTGGACAAGCCTATCCTGGCGTTGTCGGGTGCTGTTTTTATCGGTGGGTTGCTTCAGCTGGGTATCCAAATTCCCTGGCTGAAAAAAATCGGTATGCTGCCGCATATCTCCATCAATATCTTTGACGCGTTCCGTAATCCTGGGGTTCGTCGCATCATCGGACAGATGGTTCCAGCTATTTTTGCCTCATCGGTGGCGCAGGTCAGCTTGATGATCAATACCAATATCGCTTCCCGGCTGGCGCATGGCAGTGTTTCTTGGATTTCATATGCTGACCGGCTGATGGAATTCCCAAATGCATTGTTGGGCGTTGCACTGGGTACCATTCTGTTGCCCAGTCTCTCCAAAGCTCATGCAGGCAATGATGTCGAGGAGTACTCTTCGTTGCTGGATTGGGGGTTTCGCATGACATTGATGTTGGCTATGCCTGCTGCAGTCATGCTGATGACCTTGCCGGTTCCCTGTACTACAACCCTTTTCCATTATGGGCGATTCAGTGACTTGGATGTTGCCATGACAGCAAAATCCCTTGTCGCCTATGGTGTTGGCCTGACAGGGTTGGTGATGATCCGGGTGCTTGCTCCGGCATTTTATGCACGTCAAGACATCAAAACACCTGTCAAGATTGGTATCTTCACCCTGGTTGTTACCCAGATACTCAACTTTCTGTTTGTGCCAGTCTTTGACCATGCAGGACTGTCACTGTCCATTGGGTTGGCAGGCTGTGCCAATGCTTTGATCCTTTACGTCCTGTTGTTAAGGCGGGGTGTTTACAGGCCACAGAAAGGATGGGGATTCTTTTTCATCCGTGTCCTTGCTGCATTGATCCTGCTGGCAGGCGCCTCCCTGTGGATAGCTGACCAGTTTGATTGGATTGGCATGAAATCCCAACCTTTCATGCGGATCGGTGCCATGGCACTTGTCATGATCTTCTGCGGTGTTGTCTATTTTGGTTCCCTGTTTGTCATGGGATTCCGAGTCAGGGACTTCCTGCGCAAATCGAAATAACCTATCCTGGAGCAACTGTTGTCCTCAGCAGAAGAACTGATCAGCTGTTTTTGAATCGGATATCTTTCCCTGTTCATCCAGCTGTTTTAGCTTCCAGCTTTTCCCAACGTTCCATACAGGCACTCAGTTTT
>JBJEXA010000191.1:0-8607 GCA_051885335.1 Oxalobacter sp.
ATCCAGCGCAAGAACTGGACAATCAAGGTTGTTTACAAGGTCAACCAGTTTTTTCAGGTTTCCTGACAGACCTTCCCGTAGACCGATACCAAAAATACCATCCACAACTAAAGACCATGTTTGCTGTTTCAGCTTTTCAAAGGTTGTTCCAATGGAAAGAGCGTCTTCCCATCGTACAGGGCTTTTTGCTGCTTTCTGCATTGCCTGTTTTGCTTCTTCAGAAGGGTTCTTTCGGTTCAGTACAAGAAGGACTGAAACGGGAAAGCCATCATTGGCCAGGTTTGCGGCCATTTCCAAGGCATCTCCCCCATTGTTGCCGGGACCTGCCAATACGAGAATACTGTTTTCACTATTTGGAATTTTTGCAAGGATTTGTCTTGCGAGGCCGGATGCAGCTTTGCCTGCCTGTTGCATCAGTGTCCCTGTCGGGAGACTGTTGAGGGCTGATTTTTCGATGATGCGTATTGCATCAATGGGATAAAGCGCATTCATGAGGAAATGAAAAAAGATGGATATAAAGTCTAATCTGATATCTGATAGGATAGTTCAAAACACTTCAAAAAGTTGGAATTCAGTCAAAACCGTCTGTTTTTCAGCAAGTTTTCAGAGATTTGCTTTATAGGTATGTGTTTTTACAGTAGAATAACTGGCTCTTGAGATTATTCAAGGCATTATTTTTTAACATGAAATCGCGAATCCGGCCTGAAAGGGTGCCTTGATAGGTTCTTGGGCGGATTCAAGACCTTAACCCTGGAGATAATTATGTCTGTAACCATGCGTGAAATGCTTGAAGCAGGTGTTCATTTCGGTCACCAGACCCGCTTCTGGAATCCAAAAATGGCTTCTTACATTTTTGGTCACCGTAACAAAATCCATATCGTCAATCTGGAAAAGACCTTGGCGATGTATAACGAAGCAATGAACTATATCCGTCAGCTGGCAGCCAATCGTGGCACTATCCTGATGGTTGGTACTAAGAGACAGGCACGCGACATTATTGCTGCTGAAGCTCAGCGTGCCGGTATGCCGTATGTTGACCAGCGTTGGCTGGGCGGTATGCTGACAAACTTCAAGACCATCAGAACTTCCATTAAACGTCTGAAAGATATGGAAGCGGCTGTTGAAGATGGCACTGTTGACAAGATGAGCAAGAAAGAAGGACTCTTGTTCCAGCGTGAAGTTGCCAAGTTGCAGAAGGCTATCGGTGGCATCAAAGATATGAGTGGTTTGCCGGATGCCATTTTTGTTGTTGATGTTGGCTATCATAAAGGTGCAGTCACTGAAGCTGCAAAACTGGGTATTCCTGTTATCGGTGTTGTTGATACCAATCACTCCCCAGATGGTATTGATTATGTTATTCCTGGCAATGACGATTCCTCCAAGGCAATCCAGTTGTATGCCCGTGGGGTGGCTGATGCCGTTCTGGAAGGTCGAGCAAGCGCAATACAGGAAGTGGTTGAAGCTGCAAAAGAAGGCGCAGATGCCGAATAAAGGTATTTGATGAGGCAGGTTCCTCCTGACTTGAAAAAGGGAGGAACTGCTGGAATTTCAGACCAGGGGATTTGAGTCCCCTTATCAAGGAGAAAACAATGGCTGTCATTACAGCAAAAATGGTCGCCCAACTGCGTGCCAAAACCGATGCACCTATGATGGAATGCAAGAAAGCACTTACGGAAGCAGATGGCGATATGCAGAAAGCAGAGGATAGCCTGCGAGTCAAGCTGGGCAACAAGGCAAGCAAGGCATCCAGCCGTGTCGCTGCAGAAGGTGTGGTTGCTGTCAGTGTCAATGATGGTGTTGCTGCCATCGTTGAAGTCAACTGCGAAACTGATTTTGTCACCAAGAACCCTGATTTCATCGGTCTGGCTTCTTCCTGTGCAAGGCTGGTTGCTGACAAAGCACCGGCAGATGTTGCTGCATTGTCTGCTTTGGACTTGGATGGCAAGAGTGTTGAGGCAACTCGTACAGAACTGGTCGGCCGCATCGGTGAAAATATGTCTATCCGCCGTTTTGACCGTGTTCAAACCAGTGCAAAGATTGCGTCCTACCTGCATGGTACACGCATTGGTGTTATTGTTGAATACGAGGGGGATGATCCTCAGGTCGGTAAAGATGTCGCAATGCATATTGCGGCGATGAAGCCTGCTGCGTTGTCTTCTGAACAGGTTGATCAGGCGCTGATTGAACGTGAACGTGGTATTGCTGCACAGAAAGCAGAGGAAGATTCTGCGAAGGCGGTCGCTGCCGGCAAGAAGGCACAGTCTCCAGAAATCATTGCACGCCGTATTGAAGGATCTGTCCAGAAATTCTTGAAAGAAGTTTCCCTGTTGAACCAGCCGTTTGTCAAAAATGACAAACAGTCTGTCGGCCAGATGCTGAAAGAGAAGAATACAGTTGTAAAATCCTATAAACTGTATATTGTCGGTGAAGGCATTGAGAAAAAAGCAGATGACTTCGCGGCAGAGGTCGCAGCCCAGATGGCGGCGGCAAAAGCCTGAGTCTTTGAAACGGACCGAAAGGTCCGTTTTTCAGATGTACAGGATTCACTGTTGATACTGATTGCAAAGGAGTCAATGAATATGGCAGGTCCAGTATATAAGCGAGTGTTGCTGAAACTTTCCGGTGAAGCCCTGATGGGAGAAGACCAGTTTGGTATCAACCGGGCTTCTATTGAGCATATGGTCAAGGATGTGATTGAAGCTACTCAGCTTGGCGTAGAAATGGCGATTGTCATTGGTGGCGGAAACATTTTCCGTGGTGTGGCTCCTGGCGCAAAAGGAATGGATCGTGCCACAGCAGACTATATGGGAATGCTGGCGACAGTTATCAATTCATTGGCTTTGTCTGATTCCCTGCGTCAGGCAGGCATCACAACCCGTGTAATGTCTGCTATTGGCATTGAACAGGTTGTTGAATCCTATGTCAGACCAAAGGCTCTTCAGTATCTTGAGGAAGGTAAGGTGGTTGTGTTTGCAGCAGGTACCGGCAATCCTTTCTTTACAACGGATACCGCAGCGGCATTGCGCGGTGCAGAAATCGGTGCGGAGCTGGTCTTGAAAGCGACCAAGGTGGATGGTGTCTATACTGCTGACCCGATGAAAGATCCCAATGCAATCCGTTATTCCAGCATTACTTTTGATGAGGCGATCGAGAAGCATCTTGAAGTGATGGATGCAGCGGCTTTTGCATTGTGCCGTGATCAGAAACTGCCGATCAAGGTCTTTTCTATTCTCAAACCTGGTGCTTTAAAGCGGGTATTGTTGGGTGAGGATGAAGGCACTCTTGTCCATGTATGAAATGAGCCGCGTAATCATGTTTTTTTACAGTCAGTTCTGCTAAAGGATTCCAGATGAATATTTCCGAAGTCAAAAAAAGCGCTGAAACGAAAATGTCCAAATCAGTTGATTCTTTGAAGACTGATCTGGCAAAAGTCCGGACAGGCCGTGCCAATCCTGGCATCCTTGACCATGTTCAGGTTGATTACTATGGCAATCCAACACCGATCAATCAGGTGGCAAATATTACTTTGATTGATGGTCGTACCATTTCTGTCCAGCCATGGGAAAAGAAAATGGTCAATGCGGTTGAGAAAGCCATCCGTGATTCTGATCTGGGGCTCAATCCATCTTCTGTTGGTGATATTATTCGCGTCCCGATGCCGCCATTGACGGAGGAGCGTCGCAGGGAAATGGTCAAATTGGTCAAGACTGAAGGGGAAGATGCCAAGGTTGCTGTACGTAATATCCGCCGTGATGCCAATGAATACCTGAAAAAGATGGTTAAAGACAAAACCTGTTCTGAAGATGAGGAACGTAGAGCACAGGATGATATTCAAAAACTGACTGATAAATACGTCAGGCAGATTGATGGGTTACTGGCTGAAAAAGAAAAAGAAGTGATGACTGTCTGATGGATTCGAATTTCCGGAAATATCCGTGAATACTGATTCCTGTTTTTTATCTACCCGAGCTGTGATACCCCAGCATATCGCTATCGTCATGGATGGTAATGGACGCTGGGCGAAAGAGCGTTTCCTGCCTCGGATTGCAGGTCATGCCAAAGGGGTTGAGGCTGTCCGTCGTACTATTGATGCATGTCTTGCATTGAAAATACCCTATCTTACGGTGTTTGCTTTCAGTTCTGAAAATTGGCGGCGTCCATCGGAAGAAGTCAGTTTTTTGATGGATCTGTTTCTTTCTACGGTTCGAAAAGAAGCAGTTCGATTGCATCGGCATAATATTCGCCTGCGTGTTATCGGGGATTTGGATGGATTCAACCAGACGCTCCGTGAAGCAATTCGGCAGGCAGAGGAATTGACAGCAGGCAATACTGCGATGATATTCACTGTCTGCGCAAATTATGGAGGTCAATGGGATATCCTTCAGGCAACAAAAAGCATGATACAGGACGGTATTGCTAAAGAAGATGTGACCAAAGAACGCTTGGCATCTTACCTTGCCTTATCTTATATGCCTGATCCTGACCTTTTTATCCGGACAGGAGGAGAAAAAAGGATTTCAAATTTCCTGCTTTGGCAGCTTGCCTATACCGAACTGTATTTCACCGAAACATTTTGGCCTGATTTCAATCAGGCAGAATTGGAAAAGGCTATCGCCTGTTTCCAGTCAAGGGAAAGGCGTTTCGGTCAGACAAGTGAGCAATTGGTGAAACTATGCTGAAACAGCGTATTATAACTGCTGCCTGTTTGGCAGCAGTTCTCTTCTTGATTTTATGGTCTGGGAGCAGTTTCCTTTTTGGGGCTTTTCTGTTGGTTTTCTTCGGCATTGCTTCATGGGAGAATGCACGATTATTCGAAAATAACCAGCCGATTATCACAGGTGTGGTAGCTTGTCTGGTGTTTGCTGGAGCAGCATGCTTCCTATCTATCAGGGAGTATATCTGGTTCGCAATGATTGCTTGTGCTATTTGGGGAGTATTCCTTATCCCTGTACTATTTAGGCAGATGCCTGCTTTAGGAACGACCTTCAATACAGTTTGCCAGTGGCTTTACTGGTTTTCTGTGCTTTGTAGTGTATTGTCTGTCTGGGTGCTTTATCGTAGGTCGGTTTTTTTCCTGCTTTCTATTCTGATTGTTATCTGGTTAGCAGATATTGGTGCTTATTTTGCCGGCAGGACTTTCGGTAAACATAAATTGGCTCCTTCGATTTCTCCTGGAAAAACCTGGGAAGGTGTTGTCGGTGGTGTTGTAGCAGTTGTGATTGCAGGTGTTGTGACAGTTCTGGTTTCTCCTTCACAGGAAAACATTGCCGTTTCAGTTTATAACCGATATGGCTGGGCAGGTATGATTGTCAGCTTGGTAGTGCTGGTGGCATTGAGTATTCTGGGAGATCTGATGGAATCCAAGTTGAAGCGCCGGATTGGTATGAAAGACAGCAGTAATCTGTTGCCTGGACATGGTGGTGTCCTCGATAGGATTGATTCTGTGATTCCGACATTGCCAGTTGCTCTTTTATTGGGTTTGTGGCTGTAAGTCATGGCAGCTAGTCATCAGAAAATTACGGTATTGGGGGCTACGGGGTCAATCGGTGTCTCTACTTTAGATGTTATTTCCCGTCATCAAGACCGTTACCAAATCCATGCGCTCACTGCAAACAGCCGTGTCAGTGAACTGCAACGGCAATGTGAGAAATTCCAACCTGCTGTTGCTGTTGTTGGCACTGCTGCAGCAGCAGCAGTATTGGAGCGCAACTTGCGGGCAAAAGGTATCAAGACACAGGTTCTGTATGGCAGGAAAGCTTTGATAGATGTTGCGTCATCTTCTGACAGCGATTCTGTCATGTGTGCCATTGTCGGTGCTGCTGGATTGGAGCCTTCATTGGCTGTTGTCAGGGCGGGAAAGAAGCTTATGCTTGCCAATAAAGAGGCTCTGGTCATGTCTGGCCACCTTTTTATTGAGGCTGTAAAACAATATGGCGCAACTCTGTTGCCGATTGATAGTGAGCATAATGCCATTTTCCAGTGTTTGCCACATGACAAATATGCTCCTCATCTGCAGGGTGTTTCAAAAATCCTGTTGACGGCTTCAGGAGGACCTTTTCTGCATCGTCCGGTTGAAATGCTTGACCATGTGACACCTGAAGAAGCAATTGTTCATCCGAAATGGGTTATGGGACGGAAAATTTCTGTTGATTCGGCCACGATGATGAACAAGGGATTGGAAGTCATTGAAGCCCATTGGCTGTTTGGTATTCCAGCAGAACAGATTGAAGTGGTTATCCATCCCCAGAGCGTTATTCATTCAATGGTGTCTTATGTGGATGGTGCCATTCTTGCACAGATGGGCAATCCTGATATGCGTATTCCGATTGCCCATGCTTTGGCTTATCCTGAAAGAATGTTATCGGGAGCCAATCCATTGGATCTGACTGCAGTTGGAACCCTTCAATTTGAAATTCCAGACTTCAAACGTTTTCCTAGTATCCGTTTGGCTTATGATGCGCTGAAAGCTGGTGGGTCTGCTCCAACTGTCCTAAATGCAGCCAATGAGGTTGCTGTTCATGCGTTTCTTGATAGGCGAATTAGTTTCAGGCAGATTGAAACATTGGTCGCCCGTACTATGGAGAAAGTCGCGATTGTCCAGTCAATACCGGATATCGACAGTATCATGTTGGAAGATCGTAAAGCGAGATCTGTTGCCGAAGGATTTATTTCTTGATGGATTTTGTTATTGCGTTGCTGGCATTCATTCCTGCAATCTTTATTGTCGTCATTATCCATGAGTCTGGGCATTATATGGCAGCTAGGCTTTGTGGGGTCAGGGTACTCAGGTTTTCGCTAGGCATGGGAAAAATCCTTTATAGCAGGAAATTCAGTGAGAATGGTACGGAATGGGTATTGTCACTGTTGCCATTGGGCGGATATATCAAGCTGCTTGATGCACGCAGTGAAGATATGACTCGGTATCCACCTGACGCCATGGCACATGAATTTACATCCCGCAGTGTCTGGCAGAGGATGTTCATTGCCATTGCAGGGCCATCAGCCAATTTTTTGTTAGCGGTTTTTCTGTTGGCTGGTCTTTATGTTTATGGTGTCCAGTACCCTGTTACGAAGTTACGCACTGTGCCAGCAGAAACGATGGCATATAGTATCGGGCTTCGTGGTGGAGAAACAGTTACAGCTGTCAATGGTCAGACGGTCCATCACTGGAACCAAGTCAGAACGCTTTTTGCAGATGCTGTTTTAAAACATATGAAGGATATTCATCTTGAATGGTATGGGAAGGACAATAGACACCATCAGGCAAGTGTTGATATCAGCCATTTATCTGTACAAGATATGAAGAGGGATATCTTGAAGGGGCTTGGACTTATAGTAGCTTATCAGCCAGCAGTTCTAGAGGAATTGGAAGTGCATGGACCAGCAGAAAAGGCAGGTTTCCGTCAAAAGGACAGGGTTCTTGCTGTTGATGGGAAAGAGGTTGCAGATTCTTTGGAATTGGTTGAGCTTATTCGGAAATCTCCTGACAGATCCCTTCAGTTCGATTTGGATAGACAAGGAAAACAGATAGCGTTGGTTGTGCAGAGTGGGCATCAGATTGAAGAAGGCATAGGAAAAGTTGGCAGGATTGGCGTGAAGGTGCGCGCGGTCCCGGAAATGATAACTATCAGATATGGTATCCTACCCGCTTTGCAGCAAAGCATTATGAAAACATATGAGACTGCATACCTTACTGTCAAATCTATCGGTCAGATGATGGCAGGGATGTTATCGGTCAAAAATATTTCAGGTCCTGTTGGTATAGCGGAATATGCAGGTAAGACAGCTCAGGCCGGTTGGAGGGCATATATCGGTTTCATTGTTTTTATTAGTATCAGCATCGGCATGATGAATTTGCTACCGATACCTGTTCTGGACGGTGGACTTTTGCTGTATTATGCTGTGGAATCTGTAAAGGGCAGTCCAGTCTCTGAGAAATCTTCCAAGATTTGGACTGCTGTAGGTTTGGGGTTGCTTGGACTTCTGATGGCTATTGCCATGTTCAATGATTTTGGAAGGCTTTTCCCCTGAACAGGGTAGATTGGCAGAAAAGCCTCTTTGTTTGTAATTTAAATGACATTCTTGGAAAACATTCATCGCCGGTTGACGAAAGGCTTGTATGCAATGGTTGCTGCAGGTACCTTATTTTATGCTGGTGAAGCAATGGCAATTGAACCATTTGCTGTCAAGGATATCCGTGTTGAAGGGATTCAGAGAACGGAAGCTGGTACGGTTTTCAATTATCTGCCTGTCCGTATCGGCGATACATTTACGGAAGAGAAGGCGACTGCTGCCATCAAGGCGCTTTATGCGACAGGCTTTTTCAAAGATGTCCGTATCGATGCTGAAGGGGATGTCTTGGTTGTTATTGTCCAAGAGCGCCCTGCTATTGCCAGCGTGGATTTTACTGGCGCCAAGGAATTTGATAAAGAAGCCTTGCTCAATTCTATGAAGGATGTTGGGTTGGGACCCGCACGTATTTATGACCATTCTTTGGTGGATAGGGCTGAGCAGGAAATCAAACGGCAGTATCTATCTCGGGGTCTGTATGGGGTTGACATCTCCACAACAGTTACACCAGTGGAAAGAAACAGGGTCGCTATCAAT
>JBJEXA010000192.1:0-1961 GCA_051885335.1 Oxalobacter sp.
GCTGCCCTGAAGGCTGGCGGTGCTTTTGATGTTCCACCTAAGAAGAAAAAATAATTCATAGGTTGTGAACCGTTAATTGTCTGGGAAACCGGATGATGAAAGAATGGGCGATTATCCTTGCGGGGACGGTCGCCCGTTTTATATTCTGCATATTGAATATCCCACCTTAGAGCGGCACAGTTTCTGCTTATTTTTTCCAAGACCGTTTTCTCGTTTTTCTTTCCTGTTCTTGGTTTTCTGCATAATCTGTTGTTTCAATGACAGAAACAAGGCATACCGGTCATCAGGAAATTTAACATTCTGTTTTTTTTCAGGTATGATGCCTGCCTATCCGAGGAGCGTTGCAACAAGAATCAGAAGAGCACCAGCCGTTCGTTCTGGTTTTTTGCCAGGCTCGGAGTCTTAAAACGGCGCTCACGTTGCTTTTTTCTCATTGATTCAAGAAAGGAGAGCGTGATGAACGCTATTTCTACTCATAAAGATTGTGTGATTGCCGATATTTCCTTGGCCGACTGGGGCAATAAGGAAATCCGTATTGCTGAAACGGAAATGCCTGGATTAATGGCAATCCGTGAAGAGTTTGCCGCCAGCCAGCCACTGAAGGGGGCACGTATCAGCGGTTCTCTGCATATGACCATCCAGACTGCTGTATTAATCCAGACTCTGGAGGCATTGGGTGCTGAAGTCCGTTGGGCATCCTGCAACATCTATTCTACCCAAGATCATGCAGCTGCTGCCATTGCTGCAAATGGTACCCCTGTTTTTGCTGTCAAGGGAGAATCATTGGATGATTACTGGGAATATACCCACCGTATCTTTGAATGGACAGACGGCGGCTATTCTAATATGATTCTTGATGATGGCGGAGATGCCACCCTGTTGCTGCATCTTGGTACCCAGGCAGAAAAAGAGCCTTCTGTGATTGCCAATCCAACCTGTGAAGAGGAAACAGCGCTTTTTGCCGCCATCAAACGACATCTGGCGGCTGATCCAACGTGGTATTCAACCCGTATCAGCAAGATTAAGGGTGTGACCGAGGAAACGACAACAGGTGTTCATCGACTCTACCAGATGCATCAGGAAGGCCGCCTGAAGTTCCCTGCCATCAATGTGAACGACTCTGTCACTAAGTCCAAGTTTGACAATCTGTATGGCTGCCGGGAATCCTTGGTTGACGGTATCAAGCGGGCAACAGATGTGATGATTGCTGGTAAGGTCGCTGTTGTCTGTGGTTATGGTGATGTGGGCAAAGGCTCTGCGCAGGCATTGCGGGCATTGTCCGCTCAGGTTTGGGTTACTGAAATCGATCCTATCTGTGCATTGCAGGCGGCTATGGAAGGCTACCGTGTCGTGACGATGGATTATGCCGCACAATATGGTGATATATTTGTCACCTGCACTGGCAATTATCATGTCATTACCCATGATCATATGGTTCAAATGAAGGATCAGGCGATTGTCTGCAATATCGGTCATTTTGACAGTGAAATCGATGTGGCTTCCATGCATAAGTATCCATGGGAAAACATCAAGCCACAGGTGGATCATATTATCCTGCCGAGCGGAAACCGTATTATCCTGCTGGCGGAAGGCCGTCTGGTCAATCTGGGATGCGCAACTGGTCATCCTTCTTATGTAATGAGTTCTTCCTTTGCCAACCAGACAATGGCGCAGATTGAGCTGTACACGAAGACAGCCGATTACCCTGTCGGTGTTTATATCCTGCCCAAAATCTTGGATGAGAAAGTTGCCCGCCTGCAGTTGTCTAAGCTGAATGCGCAGTTGACTGTCTTGACGGAAGAACAGGCAAGATATATTGGTGTACAGACAGAAGGTCCTTACAAACCTGAGCATTACCGTTATTGATGGCTGGTGGCGGTGTGTCTTGTACACACCGCATGGAAAGGGGCTTCCTTAGGCGGAGGCGTTCAGCCTGTTGTTAAAGACCGTTGTCCCACTGA
>JBJEXA010000193.1:0-8375 GCA_051885335.1 Oxalobacter sp.
AAGTTCCAAACTTTTATTTTGTACCATTTCGCACTGTTTTGGAACTCTTTTTTTCTACATTTCCTATCTGGATGGTTTTACATTATTCATCAGGAATAAACGGAATATCCATCGGTTTGAATATAGCCTGCAAGTCTTCAGCAGTAATCTGGAACTGAGCCGACTGTCCAACCCCTGAAGACAACAAGGCATCTGCCAGATGGTATTTACGATACTGCAAATGCTGGATCTGTTCTTCCAGTGTCCCTCTGGCAATCAGACGGTAAACAAACACAGGCTTATCCTGGCCGATGCGCCAGGCACGGTCTGTCGCCTGATTCTCAACGGCGGGATTCCACCACGGATCATAATGGATGACCGTATCTGCTGCAGTGAGGTTCAAGCCGACACCACCGGCTTTCAGCCTGCTAAGAAAAACCTTGACTTCGCCTTCCTGGAAACGCCTGATAGCTCCAGCCCGGTCCACTGTATCACCGGTCAACAATTCATAGGGAATATTCCTGAGTACCAACTCATGCTCAATCAGTGTCAGCATACTGGTGAATTGGGAAAACACCAAGATACGACGGCCTTCCTGTAACAGTTCATTAAGCATTGATATCAATTCAGTGAGCTTTGCAGAAGCATTGATCTTCTTATAGTTGCCCTTGAGCAAACGAGGATCACAACAGACCTGGCGCAGTTTCAGAAAAGCCTCCAGAATAACCATCTGGCAATGGTCAATCCCCTGTCTGGAGACTTCTTCCCTCACCTTACGGTCCATCAACTCACGCACTGATTCATAAATCTGACGCTGTGTCATGCCAAAATCCACATACCGGACCATTTCTGTCTTCATCGGCAATTCTTTTGCCACACGGTCTTTGGTCCGGCGCAACAGGAAAGGATGGATCCGGCGGTTCAGCAGTTGCTGTTTGGTTTTATCCCCAGAACGCTCAATCGGATGGCGGAAACCACTGTTGAATGCCTTTTCACTCCCCAACATCCCAGGCAACAGGAAATGGAACTGTGACCATAATTCACCCAAATGGTTTTCAAGAGGCGTTCCTGTCAGACACAACCGATGTGTTGAACGCAAACGGGAAGCCACCTGCGCTGCTTTTGAACGGTTGTTCTTGATATATTGAGACTCATCCAAAATAATCAGATGGAAATCGTGCCGCATCAGCTCTTCCTCATCACGGGGTAACAAAGCATAGGTTGTCAGCACAATATCGGCATCATCTATGGCATCGAACCGCTGGGCACGGTCTTTCCCGTGTACCAATAAAACATTCAGGGATGGCGTGAAACGTTTCGCTTCATCCTGCCAGTTTCCCATCAGGCTGGTTGGTGCGACAATCAGGGCAGGCGCGGTCAAACGTCCAGATTCCTTTTCCAGCAGGATATGGGCAAGCGTCTGCAAAGTCTTGCCTAATCCCATATCATCAGCCAAAATTCCTGCCAATGAATATTCCCGCAGATATTGCATCCAGGAAAGCCCTTCAACCTGATAATCCCGCAAGGTTGCCTTGAGGGAAACGGGAGGCTTCACAGCAGTCACACCATTGAAAGCCAACAGTTTCCGCCCCATATCAAGCAATGGTTCCGCATTGATCCACTGTAATTTGACCGCCTTCTCCAATTCAGCCAAGCGGGCAGCATCCAATCGGTGCATAAGCAACGATGTCTGACGGGAATCCAGATAATACAATTCCCCTAGGATACTCAGAATGGGGGCAATAACCTGCCATGGCAACGACACACGGCTTTTATCAGGCAATGTCGCCAGAACCGCATCATCCTTATCATGTCCATCAAGTACCCCGTATTCAAAACTTTCTGGAAACTGCTGAAGCAATGGCACCAATAACGGGAAAAGCGGATAATGCCTTCGACCCACCACAATTCCCAGTTCCAATGAAAAATGATCCCGGTCATCCTTTCTATGCGTGCTGACATCAGCATACCAACGCTTAATTGGTAACAGGTTATAGCGGAAGTCGGGGGATTTAGTAACCTTCCATCCTTCGGAGCGCAGGGCTGGTAGGATTCCCTGGGTAAAACGAAGCCAATCTGAAGGCTTCTCCAATGTCAATATGCCAGGCAATGCTCTCAGAGGATACTCCGACACCAAGGGTGTCCTGAAACCGGCTTGCAACAAAGCATCAGCGCAAGCCTCCTCAGTCAGTCCATCCCGGACAATCCGCTCAATCCCACCGTTTTCTGTTTCACGGATCACCGGCAGGCTGGAACCGTAATAAACAGTTTTTCCTTCATAATTGAATGACAGCTGGGCATAGTCGAACCAGACCGGCGCTTCCGATTCACTGTAGAAATGTGGCCGGCAACCAAGATATAACACAGGTTCAGGAAAGACATCATCATAAACAGTTTCCTGAAGCGGTTCCGGCAAAGGAATCACATCTTCAAGACCTTTTTCAGCCAGCAAGCGGGATACAATCCGCCGGTTTCCGACAGGAACAACAGGCATATGCGCCACGATCTCATGGATTCCCATGACTGTCATACCAGTCATATGATTTGGCAATACCAACTTACCGGCTGACAGATTATCAATATACCAAGCAGGTTCCGTAGGCAGGATGTAATCAACCGCTCCTGAAGAACGGCGCTTTTCAGAAAGCTGGGCAAACCGCCAGCGTAACCGCAGCTTTGTTCCTGACTCATCCCAGAACAGGTCTGCTTCACGTTCAGATGACATCTCCAAGGGAAAAAACAGGCTTTTTTCGATATCCTCACGGGTATTGGCCCAGTACAAATCCTTATACATCATCAGGATCTCGACCAAACGTCCGCCAAGATTTCCCTGTGGCAAAACCATGACAGTACTTGAAGAAGGCATCCCGCAGTACAGTGCGGCAAACAGCCTGACTGCCTCGGTGTTCCCATCATGCAGGCAGGCTGGCCTCTCCATCAGCAAGGCATTCAGATCAGAAACCGCTGTGACGCTGGCAAACTGGCCATTCCGCCTTATCTGTGCACGGCACAAGCTCATGAAAATCCGTCTGTCAGCAGGATCAGGAGACAGGATAAACAGCAGTCTTTCAGGAGAATCATTTTCTGCTGCTTTCACGGCCAATGCTTCAGGAGAATCAGGACGAGCAGCCAGATAAAGTTTATGCACCCAACTGGTCAGGGGAGAATTCATCAATGCCTCACGGCTCTGCAATTCATTCTGACGGACAATCGATAGCAATACCGATGCAACATGGTGACAGTTCAACACTTCTGGACAGGAGCATGTTCCCTGGAACTGGATACCGGAGGTGGTGGATTTAATAAAAATATTCTGGTGATAAGCTGTATTGGCTGTTTCATTCACTTTTGAACGAATGAGGTTACCTGCACGCTGGATCTGGGCAACACGCCTTTTCTGGGCATAGGCAAGTCCAAGCGTATAAGACTTGGCATCAAACTGGCGTTTGATGTCTTCCAATGTGAACCGCATTTTGCCAAGACTTGTCATACAGACCTTGTTTCGAAAAGCCAAAGTAATCCATTATCGCTCAATCCTTCAAAAAAAGTAATGGTTCGTACTGCTGAAACAGCATATAAAACCTGAATTAGTGCAATCAGTAGATAGGCAATCTGATAAGATATCTATTTTATGATCTGTCTCAGCAGAGAATCATGGACTTGTTTGAACTTTCTTCCCGACGTTTTACAACGAAACATTATGACTCCACCAGAAAGATTTCCAACAGCGACATTGAAAAGCTGAAAGAGATCCTGCGTCTGACGCCTTCTGCAGTGAACAGCCAGCCATGGCATTTCATCATTGGATCAAGCGATAAAGCCAAACAGCTTATCCGTCCTGCAATTGCTGGTTTCAATTGGCCAAAAACAGACGATTGCTCACATTTTGTGGTGCTGTGTGTCAAGGAAAACCTGGATGAGACACATTTGGATGCTGTGACAGCGCAGGAAGATGCCGATGGACGTTTCCCCAATGAAGCCATCAAGCATGAAGGTGACGCAAAACGCAAAGAGTATGTTTCAATGAAACGGGACCGAGGACAACTGCGCGCTTGGACTACACATCAGGTGTATATTGCCATGGCTTCCCTACTGTATGGCGCTGCAAGTCTGGGCATCCAATCAACAGCGATTGAAGGGTACTCTCCAAACAAACTGGATGAGATTCTGGAACTGCGTGAAAAAGGATTGCGGAGCGTGGCGATTGTCACATTAGGATATGGCTCGCCAAACGACAGCAATGCAACCCGTCAAAAATCGCGTTTGCCTGCTGACGCCATTTTCAGTGAACTGGACTGATTACCTGAGAATATGACCGTTGAAACGATTGAGAAACGGCTGGCGGTTGAACTGGACGTAACTGCCCGGCAGGTTTCCGCTGCGGTTGCCCTATTAGATGAAGGGGCGACAGTCCCATTCATCGCCCGTTACAGGAAAGAAGCGACAGGCGGTCTGGACGATGGCCGACTGCGTCTTTTGCAGGAACGGCTTGCTTATCTGCGTGAATTAGAACAACGCCGTCAAACAATTATTGAGACAATCACCGCACAACAGAAAATGACACCTGCCTTGCTGGCCGCTATTGAAGCGGCACAGGAAAAATCTCAACTGGAAGACCTGTACCTGCCTTACCGTCCAAAACGGCGGACAAAAGCAAAACTGGCTATCGAAGCAGGACTGGCAGAACTGGCTGACAGACTGTTGGCAGATCCAACTCTGGTGCCAGAAACAATAGCATCTTCTTTCCTGCGAACATCTTTTTCGACATCAGAAGGAGACAATCCTGGCGTTCCTGATATTAAAGCAGCATTGGAAGGTGCCCGCCAGATCCTGATGGAAAGACTTTCAGAAAATGCCGTCCTGCTGGCAACATTACGCCAGTACATGGATAATCATGGAGTCCTTGAATCCAAAGTTACTGACATCGGGGAAGTCTTTCAAAAAGATCTGCGTTTCGTCGACTACTATGATTATGTTGAACCGGTCAGCAGTATAGCTTCCCACCGTATGCTTGCTGTCCTGCGGGGCAGACGGGAAGAAATCCTTTCTGTCCGCATCCGCCTTGACTCAGAAACAGAAACGCCTCGTTGGAACGACTCGCATAATCCTTGTGAAAAAATCATTGCGGAAAGAGTCGGCATCAAAGATCTTGGCCGTCCTGCTGACAGGTGGCTGATGGAGACTGTCCGGTGTGCGTGGCGCGTACGTATTTTTCCACATATTGAAATAGAACTGCTGACAAAACTGCGTGAAAAGGCAGAGAATGAAGCTATTTCTGTTTTCGCAAAAAACCTACGTTCGCTGCTATTGGCGGCACCTGCCGGCCATAAAGTCACCATGGGACTGGATCCTGGCATCAGGACCGGCGTCAAAACAGCTGTGGTTGATGCAACAGGTAAAGTCCTCGCCACAGAAACAGTCTATCCTCATCAACCCCGGAATGACTGGAAAGGGGCTTTGCATACCCTGTCAGAACTGATTGAACGATATAATGTTGAACTTATCGCCGTTGGCAATGGAACAGCCTCCCGTGAAACGGATAGACTAGCGAAAGAACTGGTCTCTAGCCACAAAGCACGGCACATTGCCAGTATCGTCGTTTCTGAGGCAGGCGCATCCGTCTATTCCGCCTCTGAATATGCGGCCCAGGAACTGCCTGATATGGATGTCTCCCTGAGAGGAGCCGTTTCCATCGCCCGCCGCCTTCAGGATCCCCTAGCAGAACTGGTGAAGATTGACCCAAAATCTATTGGCGTTGGACAATATCAGCATGATTTGGCGCAGGTCCGCCTTAATCATTCACTGGATGCCACCGTCGAAGACTGCGTGAATGCGGTCGGCGTTGATGTGAACACGGCATCGGTTCCCCTGCTGACCCGGATCGCTGGACTGACAAAAGGAATTGCAGAGAATATTGTACGTTACCGTGACGAGAACGGTCCTTTTTCCGATCGGAAAAGCCTGATGAATGTTCCCCGTTTTGGCGCAAAAACATTTGAGCAGGCAGCTGGTTTCCTGCGGATTTCCCAAGGCAGCAACCCTTTGGATGCAACGGCAGTGCATCCAGAATCCTACCCCTTGGTCAACACCATCCTAGAAGACCTGAAACTGGATATCCATAACATCATAGGCAATACCAGACTGCTGAAAAACATCCGTCCAGAACGTTACACTAATGACCGGTTCGGACTTCCCACCATAAAAGACATCCTGGAAGAACTGGAAAAACCTGGAAGGGATCCTCGACCGGAATTCACTTATGCACGATTCAAAGAGGGAGTTGAAACCATAGATGACCTGGACCCTGGAATGATTCTTGAAGGTGTTGTCACCAACGTCACAGCTTTTGGCGCATTTGTCGATATTGGGGTACATCAGGATGGGCTTGTTCACATCTCCGCCTTGTCTGACCATTTCGTCTCAGCCCCCCATCAGATTGTAAAAACAGGACAGCTTGTCAAAGTCAACGTACTGGAGGTTGACATCAAACGCAAACGGATTGCCCTTTCCATGAATCTTGAGAAAGAAACATCACCCCATTTACCAAGGTATCTGCTTAAATCCCGTCAGCACAACAGGAAGAAAATAGAAAAAGCCTCTTCCAGTAACACAGCCTTTGCAGAAGCATTTGCACGCCTGAACCAAGGAAACCAACATCAATGAATACGCCGCTTTCTGTCAAAAAACGTTTCATTGTCGCCATTACCGGTGCCAGCGGTGTCATTTATGGCATTGCCCTGCTGAAACTCATGCAAGAGATGCCTGACATTGAAACCCATCTGGTCATCTCTGAAGCAGGAAGCATTACTCTTGCTCATGAAATGGGCATGTCCGTTGACCAAGCAAATGAACTGGCAGACCATATCTACCATGTCCACGATATCAGCGCCGCCATTGCTAGTGGATCATTCGCCTGTGAAGGCATGATTGTTGCGCCTTGTTCCATGCGGACATTGGCTGCGGTAGCACATGGTTTCTGTGACAACCTCATCACCCGCTCAGCAGATGTGACCATGAAAGAACGCCGGAAACTGGTGCTTGTCACCCGCGAAGCCCCTTTGAACCTTGCGCATATCAGGAACATGGCATCAGTCACTGAAATGGGTGGCATCATTTATCCACCAGTCCCTGCTTTCTACTATCACCCCCAGACAATTGATGATATTGTGGAACAGACGCTGAGACGGATACTGCAACTTTTCAATATCACCAACAGCCAGCTTTCCGTCTGGAAAGGCATTAAAGAATAACCTGAGACAGCCATGGGAAAAAACAACGGCTCAACACGTGGCGAATGGGGATCAAGGATCGGCTTCATCCTTGCAGCGGCAGGTTCCGCTGTTGGTTTAGGATCTATCTGGAAATTCCCTTATATGGTGGCACGGAATGGCGGCGGTGTTTTCCTGATCTTCTACCTTGCCATCAGTGCCACTTTGGGCGTTGCACTGATGACCGCAGAAATGACTATCGGTTCCCTGACACAACGTGGTGCCGTCGGTGCCTATGACCGGCTTGGCGGTAAACAGTGGAAAATCTTCGGCTATCTCAGCGTCTTCTGCGCTTTTATCATCCTTTCGTTCTACAGTGTTGTCGGCGGATGGACCATTGCTTATTTTTTCAAATTCATACAAGGTTCACTTGCAACATCCAACGCCCAGGAACTCACCCATATCTTCGAAACCTTTGTCTCTGATCCTGTTGAACCGCTGCTGTTTCATGGACTGTTCATGGCCGCAACCGCCTGCGTAATCATTGTAGGCCTCCAGAAAGGCATAGAACGGGGATGCAAATACCTGATGACCATGCTGTTCCTGCTGATCCTTGTTTTAATCGGCCGCGTATTGACACTGCCTGGCGCCATTGATGGGATTATCCTGTTCCTTCATCCGGATTTCAGCAAAATCGCCTCCGATATGCTGATTGATGTAACAGGACTGGCTTTCTTCTCCATGTCCATCGGCATGGCCATCATGATTGCATACGGCTCTTATGCAGGCAAAGATATTCCCATCCATCGCACAGCATTCAATGTTGTCAGCCTGACAATCGGCATCAGTTTCCTCTGTGGACTGATGATCCTGCCTGCCATCACTGTCTTCGGCATCAACCCACAAGCGGGACCAGGATTGACCTTTATCTCCATGCCAGCCATCTTCGAACAGATGGCTGGCGGCACCTTCTTTGGATTGCTCTTTTTTTTCCTGCTTTTCATCGCCGCCATCTCTTCATCTGTTTCCCTGATGGAACCGATAACAGGCTTTTTTGTTGATGAATACAATACCAACCGCACAAAAACAACCTGCGTGACGTCCCTCCTGATGTTTATCATCGGTGTTGGTGCCTCCTTTTCTTTCGGTATCTGGAAAGACTATACGCTGTTCGGGAAAAACCTGTTT
>JBJEXA010000194.1:0-1923 GCA_051885335.1 Oxalobacter sp.
GCCAAGGGATGTGGAACCGGTGTGCAAATCCTGCAGCCACATGTCCTGCGTGAAGCCTTCCGGATGCATATGCAGGTGATAAAAATCGTCGTAGCTATAGGTTAGGTTATTGTTCAGCACAACCTGGCCCCGGTTGAAAAACAGGAGGTAGCCATCCAAAAAATCGTTATAGGTTGAATACTGCGGAAGACTGTCGCGGGCCCGCAGCAGGGTTTGGATATTGACAGGACTCAGGGGATCCTCAAGATATCTCAATTGCGTGACGCAGGAGCTGTTGATCAGCTGGACGCCAATGCTTTCCACTTCCTTGAAGCGGGTATCCAGAATGTTGGTGGTTTGTTCAAGAAGAATACGGTTTTCGTTTTCAATGCCCTCGCGGATGTTTTCTGTCGATTCCGCATAGATGACCCAAAAGGCGATCAGAGGGATCAGCAGAACGGCAAAATACGTCACGAAGTAGCTCTGAAACAGTTTCCTTTCCTTCAATGTGCGCCCCAGCAAGAGCATCCCATCCTTCCCTGCAGAAATCTGCAATACAATTCTGGGTAAAAAATCATCTCTGCTTCAGGTGTTCATCCAGGAAATCATAGAGCATCCTGTAGTAATCCTCCCCCTCAAAGTAGCCGTGCCCCTGTCCGGGAACGGTCACATGCCGGGCGTCGTTGCCATGGGATGCGGCAGCCTGGCAGAATTCCACACTCTGGGTGTAGGGGACGCGCACATCCGTATCGCTGCACATGGACAGGATGGGGCACAGCTTTTTCGCGGCATAGGTGATGGGACTGGCGATGGTGACCAGTTCCTGCTTTTCTTCATAAGTGCCGCCATAGATGATGGCAAAACGGGGGTCCTTCAGCATGCCGGTGAACTTCGGAATATTGAACCCGCCGTACCAGGCCACGGCGGCCTGAATCTCATCGGATGCATCCGTCCACTCCCGCGCATCCTCCAGCGCGGGAATGCCTTCCTTGACCGCCATCAGCGCCGCCAGCTGCCCGCCGCAGGATTCTCCCCATACGGCGATGCGCTCCGGGTCGATGCCAAACTGCTTCGCGTGGCTGCGCAGAAAGCGTACCGCGCACTTGCTGTCCTGCAGCTGCGCGGGAAAGGGACTGGTCTGGGCAAGCCGGTAGTCGATGCTTGCAATCAGATACCCCCTGCGTGCCAGCTCCATAAAGCGACGCTCCGGACGGGAAAGACGGGTCATCTGTTCCTCGGTGAAGCCGCCGCCGTGCAGCCAGATGACGGCGGGCATCGGTCTCGATGCCCGCATGCAGAAAATCAGATCCATCAGCAAGGGCTGTCCATCAGGCCTGCTATACTCCACCCCGGAAAGAAGCGAAAGCTGTTCGAGAGAGAAGTCGACCATTTGATTACGTTCAATCACCGTAATGCCCCTTCCTTTTTGAACTGAAGCATGGAAAGACGGTCTTTTTCACTGCATGACAATCAAAGACGTATTCTGCCATGATATCGTCGCAGGCTTCAGCCCGAGCATATTTTGCTAATCGGCACAAATGCCGGTAACCTGCATGCCCTTGATTCAATCAACCTGGCTTGTTCCAGTCACGTGATTCCAAAGAATCTTATTAATGATAATAACACTCTCATATGTTCCTGTCAACTACTGAAGGATCCCTTCCCAGGGCATCCGTATGAATAGAGGGCATGCCTTTTGGAAGTATTCCTCATCATAAAAGCAGGGACGTCTATCGCTATGCGAAGGAGCCATCAGCCTGGTCAGAAGCGGGTTTACAGGGCCGATGATGATGGTCAACAGCAGGTGTTTCTGATGTCAAACAGTGCAGTTCGTTGCTTGGGAGCAACGGTTTTTTTCTCCAATATCTCTCCAAAGTGCCGCTTTTTCAGCCGAATTTCGGCACGGCTCGAATCCCTTGCCCTGACTGGCTTTGCCGTGCTTGG
>JBJEXA010000195.1:0-1919 GCA_051885335.1 Oxalobacter sp.
AGAATTATTGACTGACAGCCTGCTGGCATCTGAGAGGATCTGGCGGAAACGCCGTGCACCGGGCAGCCCTGTCATCAAACCAAGCATATGCCGGGTAATCCCCTGCAGTCGCAATCCCTTCGCACCATAGAGCGACAGCTGACGGTCAATATAAGGCATCATCGCCTCAATGACCTGTGCCGGTGTCTTAACTGGCGCATCATCATCATAAAAACGGGCATCGAATGGGGCCATCCGATAAGGATAATGATAAGCGGCTCTGCCAATCATCACACCATCAACGTGTTCAAGCTGTTCCGCAACCTGCTCAAGCGTTTCAATGCCGCCATTCAGGATAATCTGACAGTCAGGGAAGTCCTTTTTCAGCTGGTGGACAGTCTCATAATGTAACGGCGGAATATCCCGGTTTTCTTTCGGAGATAGACCTTTTAGGATGGCATTCCGGGCATGAACGATGAAAATATGGCATCCTGCATCCACCAGTTCGCCCATGAAGTCGCGGACAAAACCATAGGCATGGATATCATCGACACCAATCCGGTGCTTGACAGACACATCAATAGAAACCGCATCCTGCATCGCCTTGATACATTGCGCTACCAAAGATGATTCTTTCATCAGGCAGGCACCAAAGGCCCCCTTCTGCACCCGTTCTGATGGACAACCGCAATTCAGGTTGATTTCATCATACCCCCATTTTTCGCCCAGTTTCGCACAGGCAGCCAACTCCTTGGGATCGCTGCCTCCCAACTGCAAAGCAACAGGGTGTTCCTCCTCACTGAAATCCAGATGCCGCGCAACATCCCCATGAATCAAAGCACCGGTTGTCACCATCTCGGTATATAACCAGATATGGCGGCTGATCAAGCGGTGAAAATACCGGCAATGCCTGTCCGTCCAATCGAGCATGGGCGCAACGGAAATTATCCTGCTTTTGTAATTCATTGATTTTATTGGTATTTAAAGTGATTTCTTAAGTCAATTTTGCCTGATTTATCTGATTTTATCCCGTTACTGTTCTAAAACCTGCCTGAGAAACAGCAAATGACTCTATATAATCAAGGTATCCATCTTTCATTCTTTCGCCAAAACTGTCAGTAGCAGTCCGGCCAATGCCAGCCCAATACCTGCCATCGCGACGCCATTCCACATCCATTGGTTCCAGCAAAGTCCAGACAGGAATGTCCCGAAAGCACCACCAATAAAGAATGTCGTCATAAAGACTGTGTTCAGCCGGTTAGAAGCTTTAGGATCAATAATCAAAACATTGGACTGGTTGCTGACCTGGATCAACTGGATGCCCATATCAATGACAATGATGCCGAAAACCATACCGATATAACTGTTCTGAGCAAAAAACATGACAAGCCATGCCAACAGGATTGCGCCACTTCCGATATAGTTCATTTTGCGGATACCAAGTCGGTCAGTATATTTTCCTGCTATACTGGCAGTCAGGGTCCCAGCAACACCACACAGTCCCAGCAGACCTATAATATCTTGACTGGCAGAAAACGGGGCTTTCACCATTTTGAACGTCAGAGAAGCCCACATCGCCAAAAGAGAGCCAAACCCCAATCCAGCGCGGATAGAAGAAATCCGAAGATTGGGATGTTTCCTGACCAATGTCAAGATAGACCTCAGCAATTCGCTGTAACGTCCCTTAAAACTGGATGGAATATCCGGTAATGTGAAATAAATAATGATGAAGCAGAAAACCGTCAGGGCCGCAGAAATATAGAAAATCATCCGCCATCCAAAATATTCGCCAACAATACCACTGACAACCCGTGAAGCAAGGATCCCTGTCAGCAATCCAGAAAGCACCAAACCGACATTACGGCTTTTATTGACCGGTTCTGAGAACTGGGCAACGATGGGAATGAATACCTGCGGCATGATTGTACAGATGCCTGTGA
>JBJEXA010000196.1:0-8165 GCA_051885335.1 Oxalobacter sp.
CGGGGCAGTCCCCATTGATCCAGGGCATCCAGGAATGGATCCGGGTCAAATTCTTCAAGGGTATAAGCCCCGGGTTTATGCCATTTGCCGGTCAGCAGCATCATTGCGCCACACATCGCAGGGACGCCGGTGGTATAGCTGATTGCCTGGCTGCCGACTTCTTTGAAACAGGCTTCATGGTCACACATGTTGTAGATGTAATAGGATTTCGGCTTTCCGTTTTTTGTACCACGAAAGATGCAGCCAATGTTTGTTTTGCCTTTTGTTCGTGGCCCCAGACTGGCAGGGTCAGGCAGCAATGCTTTCAGGAACTGGATGGGGACGATTTCCTGGCCGTTGAACTGGATTGGGGTGGTTGAAAGCATGCCGATATTCCGAAGGCAGTTCATATGGTCAATGTAACTCTGTCCGAATGTCATGAAAAAACGGACCCGTTTCAGTCCAGGGATATACCGGACAATTGATTCAATTTCTTCATGGTGAAGAAGGTACATATCCTTGGGGCCCACACCGTCAAAATCATAGACCCGTTTCACGCTCATTGCGGGAATGGTGTGGAAGGAGCCATCTTCCCAGTAGCTTGCAGGGGCACTGACCTCACGCAGATTGATTTCAGGATTGAAGTTTGTCGCAAAAGGCAGGCCATGGCTGCCGCCGTTGCAGTCAAGGATGTCAATGTATTCGATATGGTCAAATTCATGCTTTGCCGCATAAGCGCAATAAGCCTGGGTCACACCAGGGTCAAAGCCACAGCCAAGCAGGGCCGTGACACCGGCTTTCTCGAATTTCTCCTGATATGCCCATTGCCAGGCATAGTCAAATAATGCGACAAATCCTTTTTCTTCACAGCGTTTTTCATAGACGGCACGCCATGCTGGATCATCGGTGTTTTCTGGCTCATAACCGGCAGTGTCCAGGTAATGCACTTTGTTTTCGACACAGGCATCCATGATTGTCAGGTTGTGGTAGGGCATGCCCAGATGCAGGACAATATCCGGTCTGAATGCCTTGATCAGGGCATCGACTTCATCATAATGGCTGGCATCAAGATGTGCTGTTGAGATTTTTGTTGCCGTTTTTCCGGCTAGAGATGCCGCTACAGCATCGCATTTGGATTTTGTCCGGCTTGCAATGCAGATTTCACTGAAAACAGCGCTGTTCTGGCAGCACTTATGGATGGCAACCTGCGCCACGCCTCCACAACCGATAATCAAAGCTTTGCTCAATCGTCATCCTTTCCTGGATCAGTCTGCACAGCAGGGAAACTGGAAATTTCCCCATAAAAAGCGGGTATCCATCTGTTTCTGATGAAAATAACCCATGTTAGAAATCTGAAAAAGAACTGGGATTATAATATTGCATAGATGATGACAGCAAGTAGCTTTTAACTGCATTCATCTCTCGTTAAGATACCATTAATTGTGATACGCTGGCAGACAGCAAAGATATGATGTTATGTGCCTCTGCCGTACCCTGCCAGTACTGAAAAATATGACAGGTAGTGAGCGGATGGATGTTGTATGATGTTGAAAGATGTTTGGGACTGTTTAGAGTGAAAAACAGTCTTGGAAAGTATGTTTCTTCTGTATGAAAGGATTTCTATGGGAACAATCAAAAAGACGGGGTTTGCACTGGTTTTGGGTACGGCGGTGCTGGCGTTGATGGCCTGTGCAAAAGAGAAAACGGCTGCTAAACCAGCGGCATCCCAGCAGGCGGTTGCGGCTGCTTCCAATTATGTCAGCCAGGACGGTATCCTGCTTGCCTATTTTTCAAGAAGGGGACAGAACCATACCGATCAAGGTATTCAGACACTTGAAATCGGAAATACTGAACGGGTTGCACTGAAAATCAGTGACAGGTTGAAACAGCCTGCTTACCAGATCCAGACTGTCAAGCCTTATACCGATGATTTCAAGGAAATGCTTGCAGTTGCCAAGAAAGAGCAGGCAGACAATGCAAGGCCGGCACTTAAGGAACCGTTGCCTGATATGAAGCCTGTCAAGACCATGGTCTTGGGTTATCCGATCTGGCATGGCACGATGCCGATGGCGGTCTTCAGTTTCTTGGAAAAGGTTGGCTGTGACAACATCACTATTATCCCGTTCAATACACATGGCAGCAGCGGTGTTGCCCGCAGTGTGGATGATCTTCGGAAGGTCTGCCCAAAAGCCACTGTCCTTGATGGTACGCCTATCAAAGGCACATTGGCGGCAGGTGCTGACAAGGAGGCTGAAGCTATCGCCAAGAAAGCAAGGCCTTGAGATTGAGGCATAAGCTTTCTGTTTGTTGAAAGGCTGGTTTAGGATCAGCCTTTTTGCTGGTTCCGTCTGGCGATTTCTTCTCTGATTTTGTTGGTATTCGGACCGAACCAGATGGAGAGGGCGGCAATTATCAGGACAACTGCGCAGGCCTGCATGACAGTATTTGTCGCAAGCATGATGCTCTGTTGGGTCACCAGGCGGTCAATGATGCTGCGCGCTACTTCCTGGTCAATGCCTGAACGGATCAGTCCATTGAAATATTCGCCATAACTGTCAATCAGGTATGACAGCTGTTCATGTTTGTAATTCGTCTGGTTTTCCCAAAAGGTATTGACGATGGAGGTGGCGAAAGCACCGGACAATGAACGGCAGAAATTGAGCAGCCCAGCGGCAGAGTCCATTTCTTCCGGTAGGACACTCATCATGGATTGGGTGGAAATCGGGACAAAGACAAACGGTAGTCCCAGCCCCATCAGGAACAGGGGAGCTGCTGCAATCCAGTAATCTACATCTGTATCCATGAAGCTGCGGATATAGGTGATGATCGCCATCCAAAGGATGCCGCAGAAAATCAGTTTCCGGCAGTCTTTGGTGCCCGACAGTTTTGCAGCGATTGTTGCGACTGTCAGGGCGGCAAGCCCTTGGACGCAGGTTGTCCTGCCTGCCCATGTCGAGGTGAAGTTCATGCAGGTCTGCAGCCAGAGCGGTGTCGTCACGTTGATGCCGAAAAAGGCACCAAACATCAGGCAGAGTGATACCACGCTGGTCCAGAAACCGCTATGCCGAAAAACCTTGAGATCAACAACCGGATTGGGCTCTGTCAGTTCCCAGATCAGGAATGCAGCGAAGCCGATGGCAGCGACAATGGCTAATGAAACAATGTAGTTCGATTCAAACCAGTCATGGTCTTTGCCTTCGTCCAGCATGATTTGGAGAGCGCCAACCCAAATGACCAGCAGTAGCAGTCCAATTCTGTCAACTGGACTGTGGTCTGTTTTTTCCTGATGGGTACGGAACAGGAAATACAGGGCGGTGGTACTGATAAATGCAAAGGGGACATTGATCAGGAAAATCCATGGCCAGGAATACTCATCACAGAGCCAGCCACCTAACAAAGGACCTGTAACTGGTGCAACCAATGTTGTCATTGCCCATAAGCCGTTGGCTGCGGCTGCACGTTTGCTGCCGAATACCCGCAGCATCAGGGTCAGGGACAATGGCAGCAGAGGGCCGCCTGCCAGCCCTTGGAGCACCCGAGCGACGATCAGCATGCTTAATGAGGATGCCAGGCCACAGACCGCAGAGAAGAAACCGAAACCGACAAGCGAGATACAGAAAACCTTGACAGCGCCAAACCGTTTTGCCAGCCAGCCGGTCAATGGCACCATGATGGCCTCAGCCACTGCATAGGAAGTGATGACCCAGGTTCCTTGGCTGTTCGATGCTCCCAGTCCACCTGCGATATGGGCAACGGAGACATTGGCAATCGTTGTGTCCAGCACGGCAACAAAGTTCCCTGCTGCTAATACCAGCGCTGTAATCAGCAGGGCGGAACCATTCAATTCCCATTTTGTTGTTTCTTTATCCATGCGGTTATCTTAACAGAATCCATAGGAAACTATTGTCAGGTATCCATGAGGAACAGGTATGTTTCCCAGATCAGGTTTCTGAGTGGTTCCGTTTGGCGATTTCTTCCCTGATTTTATTGGTGTCCGGTCCAAACCAGATGGAGAACGCTGCGATTGCCAGGGCAGCCGCACAGAATTGGGTGACAGTATTTGTTGACAGCATGATGCTTTGTCCCGTTGTAATCTGGTTGATGATGCCCCGTGCCACTTCAGGATCAATGCCTGAGCGGATCAGGCCATTGAAGTATTCCCCGTAACTGTCCAACAGGTAAGACAGCTGTTCATGTTTGTAATTCGTCTGGTTTTCCCAGATGGTATTGACAATGGAAGTTGCGACTGCCCCTGATAATGTGCGGCAGAAGTTCATCAGTCCCGCAGCAGAATCCATTTCTTCTGGCTGTACACTCATCATGGCCTGAACGGAGATGGGCACCATCATAAAAGGCAGGCCAAAGCCCATGCAGAACAGAGGGGCAGAGACAATCCAGATATCGACATCCGTATCCATAAAGCTGCGGAGATAAGTGACCATGGCCATCCAAAGGATGCCGCAGAAAATCAGTTTCCGGCAGTCTTTAGTGCCTGTCAGTTTTGCGGAAAGGGGAGCCGTTGTCAAAGCGGCGACACCCATGACAGCTGTGGCCAGCCCAGCCCATGTCGAGGTGTAATCCATGCAGGTCTGGAGCCAGAGGGGGGTTATCACATTGATGCTGAAAAAAGCCCCGAATGCCAAGGTAAGGGACAGGACGCTTGTCCAATAACCACTGTGACGAAATACCTTGAGGTCAACAACCGGATTGGGTTCTGTCAGTTCCCAGATCATGAATGCGGCGAAGCCGATGGCGGCAATGATACCCAAAGTTACGATGTAATTCGATTCAAACCAGTCGTGGTCTTTACCTTCGTCCAGCATGATCTGCAATGCAGCCACCCAGACAATCAGCAACAGCAGTCCGATTCTGTCAATGCGGCTGTGGTCGGTCTTTTCCTGATGGGTACGGAACAGGAAAAACAGGGCAATGGCACTCAGGAAAGCGAATGGGACATTGATCAGGAAAATCCATGGCCAGGAATACTCATCACAGAGCCAGCCACCAAGGATTGGACCAGCAACTGGTGCAATCAGGGTGGTCGTTGCCCATAATCCGTTGGCGGTATGTGCCCGTTTGCTGCCGAAAATCCGCAACATCAATGTCAATGACAGTGGCATCAATGGACCACCTGACAATCCCTGCAGCACTCTGGCGACAATCAGCATGCCCATTGAGTTTGCCAGGCCGCACATGGCAGAGAAGAAGCCGAATCCGGCGAGCGAGAAGCAGAAAATCTTGACAGCGCCGAACCGTTTTGCCAGCCAGCCGGTCAATGGCACCATGATGGCCTCAGCCACTGCATAGGAAGTGATGACCCAGGTTCCTTGGCTGTTCGATGCCCCCAGTCCACCTGCGATATGGGCAACGGAGACATTGGCAATACTGGTATCCAGGATGGCGACGAAGTTCCCTGTTGCCAATACCAGTGCAGTGACAATCAGGGCATGACCATCCAATACCCATCTGGCTTCTTCTTTATTCATACAGGTCCATTAACAGGAAAATGCTGCTGCAAAAGCTGCAGATGGCAGAAGAAAATTATTGCTGTTTTTCATCGCTGGCCGTATCAATGGTCACTTCCATCGAAAGGCCAACCTGCAGGGGATGGGCTTTCAGTTCTTCAGGATCCAGCTTGATCCGGACCGGCAAACGTTGGACAACTTTGATCCAGTTACCCGTTGCATTCTGTGCGGGAATCAAAGCAAAGGCAGAACCGGTTCCACCTGAGAAGCCATCAACCACACCATGGTACTCAACAGAAGAACCATGGATATCTGAGACAACTGTAGCTTTCTGTCCTGGACGGACATTTTTCAGTTGGCCTTCCTTGAAGTTTGCATCCACGTGGACATCCTGGATAGGTACGACTGCCAGAATGGGGACACCAGGCTGGACTTTCTGACCAACCTGGACGGTCCGTTTGGAAACGACACCATCAACAGGTGCTTTCAATACTGTACGTCCTAAATCAACAGAAGCCTGTTCTGCACGGGCTTTGGCCTGTGCGATGGCAGCCTTGGCGCCATCAATCCGCGCCATTGCTGAAGCCAGGGCATTTTCTGCAGCAGTCACCTCGTCAGCCGAAACAGAACCTGAACTGACCAATGCCTTGCGGCGCTGCAAGTCAATAGCGGCTTTTTTCTGATCAGCAATTGCGGCGGAAAGCTGCGCCTGAGCCATGCTTTCATCCGCCTTTGCCTGATTCAGGGCAAGTCGGGCATCAACTTCATCAATGATGACCAGTACATCGCCTTTTTTGACAGTCTGTGTGTCAACAACATTCACCTGGGCAACGGTGCCGGATATTTCAGGCGTCACCTGGGCAACTTCTGTTGCTGTATAGGCATTGTCTGTTGAAACAAATTTGGATGCGTATAGGAACCAATAAGCGCACCAGGCAATAGCACAGCCAAGAATGGCTAAGACCAGAATGGCAAACAGCCTGCGGCGTTTGGCGGTATTCGTCTTGGGTGCAGTTTTCTGTTCAGGAGCAGAGGCTCCAGCATTGTCATTCATTTCAAAACTTCCTTATTGCTTGAATATCAGAAACCAAGGTTTTCATCGGGTCATCATGGATATGACAGGACAGTCAGGATTGTTCTGCGGTAGGGCGGTCTTTTGTCTCGGGTTTTTCATAGCCGCCGCCCAGTGCCTTGACCATGGAAACATCCAGCGTATAGATACGTGCCCTGAGGTCAGCCTGTGAACGCAGGGTCTGCAACAGGGTTTCTTCGGCACTCAACACCTCTATATAATTGGCAAGCCCTCCTTTGTAACGGTTCTGAACCAGACGGTGTGCTTCCCGTGCAGCATCAACGGCCAGTCTGTTCTTCTCCAGTTGGGCAACCAGTTTACGTTGCGAAACCAGGATATCACTGATTTCCTGAAGGGCATTGGTCAATGTCTGGTTATAAAGGCCAACGGCTTCAGCATATTCTGCCCGGACACCTTCAAGTTGTGCAGTCAGACGGCCGGCGGTGAATATCGGCAGGTTGATGGCAGGGACAACGCCATAATAATCAGAACCGCTTTTCAGGACTTTGGCGATGGCTCCCTGGTAGCCGATGAAGGCGGACAGGTTCACGTCTGGATAGAATTCCGCTTTCTGGCGTTCAATCTGACTGACCATGGATTCTACACGCAGACGGGCAGCTGTGATATCAGGCCGCCGTCCTAACAGGGACATATGCAGTCCATCTGGCAGACTGTAGTCGGCTTTCAGGTTCAGATCAGGGCGTGTAATGGCAAGCCCTCTGTCAGGACCGGCTCCCATCAAGGCGGCCAGTTTGTTCTGTTGCAGGCTGATTCTTTCATCAATTGCAATCAGCTCCTGCTCGGATTCCGCTAAACGTGCCTCAGCCTGTTTTACGGCGGTCAATGTATCCAAACCATGTTGATGACGTTGGCTGAACAGGGAAAGATTCTGCCTGCGGACCTTCGTAATCGAGGAAACGGTATCTTTTGTGTAGAATAGGCGTGCCAGTTCCCCATATTCCACGGCAATTGATGAGGCAATCATCAGGCGTGCCTGTGCAAGATCCGCTGCCGCTGCTTCTTCAGCAGAAATGGCGGCTTCCAATGCGGCATGGTTCTTGCCAAAAAAATCGAGTTCCCAATTGAAATCAAGAGCCATGGAAGCGAAACCATGCGTGCCATGAGGAACAAATTGTGGGGGCAGGGAATCATTCTTGCTCAGTTTTTGTATACCGGCTTCAGCTTCGCCATAAATCTGGGGATATAAGACAGATGCGGCAATACCTGTCATGGCCTGAGCTTGCCTGAAGCGGGCGGCGGCAACTGTCATGGAAGGCGAGTTGGCAAGTCCTTCTTCAATAAGGATATCCAATTGCGCATCATGGTAATTTTCCCACCAGTTTTCGGTAGGCCAGTTACGCTGAGGAGCCTGGAATGCCTGCTGGGTTTCATACTGGTCTATGGATTTCAGTTCAGGTGTTGTCCCTTTGGGTGGGATTGGGGCACAGCCATTCAGTAGGGAGGCGGTTGCTATCAAGGTAAGTCCCACGATCAATCTGCTGGGTACCTTCCAATATCGGGAATCAGTTAAAGACACATGTATCCTTTAAAAATATTTGAATTAAACTGTACAGTACGGTATGATTCTAAAAATTCATAACTGTACTGTCAACAAAAACGTAACTGAACCCTATTATGAGAAGACGAAC
>JBJEXA010000197.1:0-1874 GCA_051885335.1 Oxalobacter sp.
TCGAAAGATCTCAAAAGCCTGTATCAGGAAGCTGGGATTTCGGGCGATGACCGTCGATTCCTGCCATCTATCTGGTGGGAGGACGGGGTGATTTATGCATCAGGAATCGGTCAGACATCGCAGTATCAGGGAAAATCTGGCAAATGTGTTCAGTTGAAGTGGATAAGGCAGCCGTGATTATCGGTTGGATGGTCAGAACAGGATTTTTCTATGCAATCTCTGTTATTTTACGGTAGAGTAAGAAACTGAATCTTTAACTTCGGAATATTGAAATCCTATGGCTTTAGTCGTTCATAAATATGGCGGTACATCGATGGGATCCATCGACCGCATCAAGAATGTGGCGCGGCGTGTCGCCAAATGGCACGATGCAGGTTATCAGGTTGTTGTGGTGCCATCAGCAATGGCCGGTGAAACAAACCGACTGATTGGTCTGGCACGTGAGATTATGCCGGAACCGGACCAGCGTGAATTGGATATGATTTCCTCAACCGGGGAGCAGGTGTCCATTGGCCTGCTGTCATTGGCGCTCCAGCAACAGGGGAAACAGGCGGTTTCTTTCACAGGCTGGCAGGTTCCAGTTGTGACGGATACCGCTCATACCAAGGCACGCATCCATTCGATTGATGATAGGAAAATCCGAGAAAACCTTGATCAAGGAAAGGTTGTCATTGTTGCGGGTTTCCAAGGAGTCAATGAATTGAATGAAATCACGACCTTGGGGCGAGGCGGTTCCGATACATCCGCTGTTGCTATTGCTGCGGCATTGAAGGCAGATGAATGCCTGATTTATACCGATGTGGATGGTGTCTATACGACAGACCCACGGGTGGTTTCTGATGCCAGAAGGCTCCAGAAAATCACTTTTGAAGAAATGCTTGAAATGGCTTCCTTGGGTTCCAAGGTTCTCCAGACCCGTTCTGTTGAACTGGCAGGCAGTTACCATGTGCCCACCCGCGTGCTTTCGTCCCTCACCGATCCGGCAATGCCTCTAGAAGAAGAAGCAAAGTCCGGTACATTGATTACTTTTGAAGAAGAACACTCAGATATGGAATCAACAGTTATTTCTGGTATCGCATTCAGTCGCGATGAAGCAAAAATCACCGTTCTCGGTGTCCCTGACCGTCCTGGTATTGCATCCCATATTCTGGGAGCTATTGCCAATGCCAATATTGAAGTGGATATGATTATTCAGAACCAGTCTGTCGGCGGCAAAACGGATTTTACCTTCACGGTGCCACGTCCAGACTATAACCGGGCGATGGATATCTTGAACAATCAGGTCAAGGGGGAAATCGACGCATCAGATATTATCGGTGATGCCAAGGTTTCCAAGGTTTCTGCAATTGGCATCGGTATGCGGAGTCATGTTGGTGTGGCATCCAAGATGTTCAGTACACTGTTTTCTGAGGGTATCAATATCCTGATGATTTCGACATCGGAAATCAAGATTTCTGTCATCATTGATGAAAAATATATGGAACTGGCTGTCAGAGCCTTGCATAAGGCTTTTGGCTTGGAAAAATAATTCAGCAGGGACAGGCCTGTACTGGGCAGGAATCCCTTTTCCTCAGTCTTAAAAGGAGGCCGTTATGTTTTATAAAACCATCCTTGTCCATCTGGACAGAAAAGAAATCCTGAAAAACAGGGTTCGTATTGCTGCAAACATTGCTCAGGCGAATGATGCGCATCTGCTGGGGGTTGCGATGATTGGTATCTCCACACAGAGCTTTTATTCCGCACAGATTGACGATAAGGACCCCGCTTTGGCGGCGCATTTGAGGTTCTTACGTGATAAGGCAGGTAAATTTGTTGAGGAATTTGAGAAGGATGTCCAATATGTCGGTCTGAGTTCTTATGAAGGGCGGGTGGTT
>JBJEXA010000198.1:0-8028 GCA_051885335.1 Oxalobacter sp.
GAGGGACAGTCCGGCATAGCCGACTCCGAAAAGTGACATGAACTGGGGGCTGAGTGGGGCAACACTCATGAAAAGGTAGCCTGAGCATAAGCAGATCAGAGCAGGAAACCAGACGATTGCAAACATAACCGATTTTTCAACGGATAAATGTCAACAAAATGTCAATATTATGCGCTATCTTTCTTCTGAATGGTGAATCAGGTTGCCGCTGGAAAGTTGCGTTTTTGGTTTTTATGGAAAATGTTGCCCGCTTTCTATACCAAATGATATGAACTTTTTCGGGAATCTGGCAAGGTTCGCTGGCATAATGGAGACTGAGTTTGACAAGGGGCTTTTTGCCTGGAGGGGAGGTTCAGATGTTTGCAGCGATTGATCTGGGATCCAACAGTTTTCGTGCCCATATCGGCAGTGTGGAGAATGGTGCGATAACGGTTTTCAGGAGTACCCGTGAATCCAACCGGATGGCTGCAGGTCTAGATGCCGACAATATGCTGACACAGGAAGCCATTGAGCGGGGGTTGGCATCAATCCGCAATATCAGGTCATTCCTGGACCAGTATCCATTGACGGAAGTACGTGCGGTTGCGACGAATACGTTCCGTATTGCAAAGAATGCACAGGATTTCCTAGTCGAGGCGGAAAAACTGTTAGGATATCCAATTGATGTTATTTCTGGCGAAGAGGAAGGACGCCTGATTTATCTGGGGGTTGCCAATGTGCTGAAGGTGGCAGATGAGAAACGCTTGGTGATTGACATTGGTGGTGGATCGACGGAACTGGTTGTCGGTCATGGCAATGATATCAAGCGGGTAGAATCTTTTCCTATCGGTACCGTACAGCAAAGTCTAGGATTTTTCGAAAATGGCAAGGTTGATGCGCCATCATTTGATGCAGCATTGCTGTTTGCAAAGAGCCGTTTTGAAGATGTAGCTGATTATTATCGCCAGGCAGGCTGGACAACGGTATATGGTTCTTCCGGCACTATTCGAGCAACTGGTGAAATGCTGGCGGTCAACGAGATCGGCAATGGCTTGTTCACGCTTGAAAACCTGAGAAAACTGAAAGCCAGGATGATAGAGGTCGGTCAGCTTGAACGACTGCGGCTAGAAGGCATCAAGTCTGAACGGGTGACATCAATTCTGGGTGGTCTGACGATTCTGCTGGTGTTGATGGAATTGTTCGGGATTGACCGGATTTTCCCGATTGAAGCGGGTTTGCGTGTTGGTGTCATCTGGGATACCTACCTCAAGTCGAACCAGACAGACCGTCGTGACCAGACTGTCCAACAGATGGTCAGCCGTTTCCATATTGATGGGAAGCGTGCACAGCGTGTTTCAGAATATGCATTGGCGGTTTATGCACTGATGCGTCCTGAAACGGATTATTTCCGCAAACTGCTGTATTGGAGTGCATTGTTGCATGAGGTTGGCATTTTCATTTCGCCGACAGATTACCATCATCATGGCTGCTATCTGCTTGAACATGCCGATATGGCAGGTTTTACGACCCGTGAACAGTACCAGATGGGGCAGCTGGTGCTGGGACAGATGGGAAATCTCAGGAAATTGGAAGGTTTCTTGGTTTCATTGGATGCGATGAAGGCCGTCTTAGCTTTGCGTTTGGCAGTGATGTTCCATCATGCAAAAGTCGGTTTCAAACGCAATGCACTGAAGGTATCGGTGGACAGCCGTATCAGGATTGTCTTGCCCAAAGCATGGCTTGACCGGCATGAAACTCTGCCGTTCTGGCTGGAACGTGAGAAGGAATTCTGGCAGGCGGTTAGAATCCCTTTGATGGTAAAAGCGTATTGAGTTTTTTTGTTTTTGGTTGTCTTCCGCCGGATTTTCTGGTCTGAGATTGCTCATTGGGGGAATTTTGCTGATATAGTGATGGGTATCTGTTAGGAGTCATCAATTGACAACTTCTTCCATAAAGCCCGTTTGACCTGCCAATTGTTGGGAAAACCATGATAAATGCTGTCGCTGCTACTGAGATTCCTTATTTATTCGTTGCTGTGAAGCTATTGTGTGCTGTCTGTGCAGGTGGTCTCATCGGGCTGGAGCGTGCACTCCATGGTAGACCGACAGGGTTCAGGACGCATAGTATCGTTTGTCTTGCCTGTGCAGCGTTGGTGCAGGTGGTGATTCATCTGCCTATCTGGTTGTCAGGGGCGCCTGATGGTATTTATCGGACGGACGCGACCCGTGTCATGCAGGGGGTCATATCTGGTATGGGGTTTCTTGGTGCAGGAGTCATTTTCCGAGAGGGGTTGACCATCCGGGGGCTGACAACTGCGGCATCTATCTGGATTACTGCGCCGATTGGGATTCTGTTCGGTGTGGGCTTTTTCTATATTGGCACCATTACAACGGCCATTGCACTTGTGATTTTGACGGTATTCCGTCAGGTTGAGACGTTGATCCATACCCGGACATATGCGCATTGCATGGTGACCTTTGAAAGAGACAGTGCGATACAGGAGGAGGATTTTCTGAAACTCCTGTCAGAGCATAAGCTTGAGGTGATTGGGAACATGAACTATCAGGTCATCAATGATGGTGGAGATTGTGAGCTCAATATGACTATCCGCTCATCCAGGCAGGATTCATTTGAAATCTTTTCTAGAACCCTGAGGAAGATGCCAGAATACAAGACATTCGATATTGAGTTTATCCGTGATTGAGGGCTTTGCTGATGATTGATACGCTGTTTGGGCTTGAGGGAGTCCAGGTTGCAGCATCCACGGAGATTCCCTATCTTTTGGTGATTGTAAAGCTGGCATGTGCTGTCATTGCCGGTGGATTCATCGGTTTCGAGCGCTCATTTCATGGCCGCCCGGCAGGTGTCAGGACTTATTGCCTGGTTTGCTTGGCCTCTGTTGCTGTTGTTCAGGTCAATCTACATGGAGCTATTTGGCTGACAGGTGCACCGCCTGATGTTTACAGGGCAGATGGCACCCGTATTATGCAGGTGCTGGTCACAGGGATTGCCTTCTTGGGGGCAGGTGTCATTTTCCGGGAGGGATTCACCATCCGTGGCTTGACAACGGCTGCTGCCATCTGGGCGACAGGAATCATTGGCATTCTTTTCGGCGTAGGTCTTTTCTATTCAGGTGCCTTAGCGACCGTTCTCCTGATCTTGATTCTTTCCTGCTTTCAAAAAATCAAAGGCATTATCCCTGCAAAGAGGTATGCCCATTTCAATGTGACTTTTGCAAGGGAAGGAACTGTCACAAGGGAGCGTTTCTTTGCTCTTCTGGCTGCGCATCAATTGGAAACGTCAGGAAATATCAGTCATCATCTGGTCAATGGTGGTGAAGATTATGAGGTGGATCTAACCATCCGTTCGCATATGCCGGAGGCTTTTTCCAGACTATCAAAAACGCTTAGGGAACAGGCTGAATTCAAGACATACAGTATCCGATTCATACGGAACTGATTCTCTTTGCGACGCTATCTTCTTTCACATAACGGCCTCTACCACATTTCAGAAACAAAAGTTGCCGATATTTTCAAATACCGGCCGCTCTGTATTTGTTGTTTGATCTGATTCGTCTGTTATGAGATTGAGCTGTCTATTGCAGGCGGTATTTCTATCTCTTTATTGGCAGGCTCCGCAGAAATCGTTTCTATGCCAGTAGAAGTCTTTTCAACGGAAGGTAGTGTACTTGCCTTCTTGGAAGAAGGTTTTGCAGGAGCTACCTTGACCGAATTTTTTCTTGCAGTTGTGGAATCTGTTTTTTCAGCTGGCTTTTTCCCTTTGGTTGCCGATTCTTTTTTTGCTGGGGTGTTCTGGCCATTGATTTCCGTGATTGCAATTCCTTGTGCATTGGCATCATAAACGGAAGCCAGGTACTGCTGGGCACCGAACCGTGTCTGTCTGCGGCGGATTTTCCGGCGTTTATAGTCACCGTTTGTCTGCAGTATCCAGGCGTTGGTGTTGTCTTTGATATAGTAACGCAGTCCTTCTTCGATGACCCGGCGCTTCAGGGTCGGGTCAAGGATAGGGAATGCAACTTCAATCCGTCGGAACAGGTTCCGCCCCATCCAGTCTGCGCTGGACAGGTACAGGTTTTGCTTCAGATCATTTCTAAAATAATAAATCCGTTCATGTTCAAGAAAACGGCCGATGATGGAATGGACCCGGATGTTTTCTGATAAGCCAGGAACGCCCGGACGTAGGGAACAGGCTCCACGGACAATCAGGTCAACTTTGACGCCTGCAGATGAAGCCAAGTATAGGGCCCGGATGGTGGATTCCTCAATAAGGGAGTTCATCTTGGCAATGATATGCGCAGGCCGCCCTTGGCGCGCAATGCGGACTTCGTTCAAGATGCTACGGATAATATTGCGGTGCATGGTGAACGGTGCCAGCCACAGGTACTCCATCTTCCTTGGTTTGGTGATGCTGGTTATATGGACAAAGACATCATTGACTTCACGGGCAAGTTGAGGGTGAGCCGTCAGCAGACCGAAGTCGGTATAGAGTTTTGTGGTTGTGCTATGATAATTGCCTGTTCCAAGATGGGCGTAATAATGGAAATCACCTTGTTCCCTGCGGATGACAAGGGCAAGTTTTGCATGGGTTTTGAGCCCCATCACGCCATAGATGACTTGGGCGCCGGCCTGTTCAAGCTGTTGTGCCCAGTCAATGTTCTGTTCTTCGTCAAAGCGGGCCTTGATTTCAACGACAACGATGACTTCCTTGCCCCGGTTTGCAGCATCGATCAGTGCCTGCATGAGTTCAGAATCTTCACCGACACGGTAAACGGTCTGTTTGATGACAATGACATCCGGATCGTCTGCGGCATCACGGATGAAATCAATAACTGTCCTGAATGACTGGTATGGATGGTGCAGCAGGATATCTTTCTTTTTAAGGGTCTCAAACAAGGTATTTGCTTCCTTGGCATTTGGATGCAGGGAGGCTTGGTAAGGTTCAAAGTAAAATCCGGGGTTTGTAACAAATTTGAATATCTGGTTCAGGCGGACAAGGTTGACAGGACCATCCACACGGTAAACATAGTCTTTGTCAAGCTTAAATTCATTCATCAGGAATTCAACCAGGTGTTCAGGACTGTTCTTGGAGATTTCAAGCCGGACCGCTCGTCCGAACTGACGGCTCTGCAGGCTTGTCTTCAGGGCCTGACGTAGATTTTTGACTTCTTCTTGATCAACCCAGAGGTCGCTGTCACGGGTGACCCGGAACTGGGCATATGCCAGGATTTCACGTTCCGGAAAGAGAGACGGGATATTGTCAAGGATCAGCGATGAAAGTAGACAGATACCCATGCCGTTTTCAACCAGTTCTTCCGGCATCTTGATGATGCGCGGCAGGATGCGCGGGGCCCTGACAATGGCAATCGCACTGCCTCGACCGAAAACGTCCTTCCCAGCGAGTGAAACAATGAAATTCAGGCTCTTGTTGGCAGTTTTGGGGAAGGGATGGGCAGGATCCAGCACAATCGGTGTCAAAGCTGGGCAGATCTGCTCTTCAAAATAAGTTTTTGCCCACGCACGCTGTTTTTCATTCCAAGCTTCATGGAGTAGCAGATGAATACCGTTTTCTGCCATTTTGGGCAGAATTTGGTTGTTTAGCAGGGCGTACTGCATATCAACCAGTTCGTGACAACGCTTGCTGATCTGGTGAAGGACAATATTGGACAGTGATTTTGCTTCATGTGTCCGGTGGGCCAATTGGCTGGAAATACGGACTTCAAAGAATTCATCAAGATTGCTGGCACCGATGCAGAGATAACGTAGACGCTCAAGCAAAGGAAGGCTCTCATCCTCGGCCTGGGCGATGACACGCCGGTTGAATTCAAGCAGGGAGAGTTCCCGGTTCAGGTATAGGTTGGAATCCTGATGGTTGACCGGAAGTCCAAGGCTGTTTTTTGAAATCGGGTTTTTACTGTCTGACATCGAAGCCTCCTGTTTCCCGTTGATATAAAACCATCATAACAAATATTTGTGACAGTTTGGCAACATAGAGACAGTATTGACGGTTTTATTGCAAAAAAATCTCGTGTCAGGATATAAACGCGTTTGAGAAGTGCGAAATCAGGACAATTTCTGCCTTTTTTTGCTAAAATGGGGACAGATTGTTTCTGTTTATCAACTGTCCAATTAATTAATGGGGACATAGAAGTGTTTCCAGTGAATCTGGATTGTTTTTCGGGAGTTCTTTATGGCAAGAAGTGCCCGCCTGGTCCTACCGGCTCATCCTCATTATGTTTTCCATCAGGGGAACAACAGGCAGACGGTGTTTTATGATGATGAAGACCGGATGTTTTATCTGGATTGCCTAGAAAAGGCATCGCGTCAGTATCAGGTGGATATCCATGCCTATGTCCTGCTTAAGAACAGTGTGCATCTGTTGGCGACACCTTCAGATGGTGAAGGGCTTGCAAGGATGATGCAATGGATGGGACGTTGTTATGTCCCTTACTTCAACCGCAAGTATGATCATACTGGCACGCTCTGGGAGGGGCGTTTCAAGACTTCGGTGATTGAAGCGGAACTATGGCTGATGAAATGCTGTCGGTTTATCGAAATGCGTCCTGTGATGGCGGGGTTGGTTGAAAGAGTAGAGGAATACCGCTGGTCAAGTTACGACCACCATGCGGGTACTGGACATTCTCCGGTTATTCGCGACAGTGTCTTTTATTGGGATCTTGGCAATACGCCGTTTGCGCGTGAGTCTGCTTACCTGGCCTTCTTACAGGAATTCAATCAGGATGAGGATGCTTACCTTGAACAGGTCCTGACAAAGGGATGGCCGTTGGGTTCCCGTTCGTTCATTGCCCAATTGGAAAAACGGGTTGGAAAGCCTTTTCGTATGGGACGGCGTGGTCGTCCTGCCCGTAAATCTGCATGACAATGCCCGTTTTTTTACAGGTTTCCTTTGAAAAAAGAGTGCTTATTGGAAAGAATACTGGCTGATGAAAAAACTGTCATGTCTTCAAGTTTCATTTTGGTGTATTTTTTTGTCTAAAAAATCCGATTTCAGTCCCTTTTTTTGAATGTGAATTCAATAGATGATTAAATATAATGCTTTGTTTTAAATAGATATCTTCTTGTAACATCATCATTTAAACAAAGGATTGTTACTATGTCCCTTTTTAAATTTCAAAAAGCTCATAAGTTTTTTAAAATTAACTCTGACCCCATTTTTAATGTTGTAAGGATTGAAAAGCCATATTAATCTGTGCTCATTGCATTAAGTGGATGAATGGAGGATGTATGAGTGGGCAAGGTCTTTATAGTCCTTCGAATGAACATGATGCCTGTGGTGTGGGTTTTGTTGCCCATATCAAGGGAATCAAAAGTCATTCAATCATTGAACAGGGATTGTTGATCCTGAAGAACCTGGATCATCGTGGAGCTGTCGGTGCAGATAAATTAATGGGGGATGGGGCCGGCATCCTGATTCAGATACCAGACAGGTTTTTCCGTGAGGAAATGGCTATTCAAGGGGTGGCACTGCCGCCACCAGGGGAATATGGGGTAGGGATGGTTTTTCTGCCCAAGGAACATGCTTCTCGGTTGGCTTGCGAGAAAGAAATCGAACGTGCTGTCCGGGCAGAAAACCAGATTGTCCTTGGGTGGCGCGATGTTCCTGTCAACACAACGATGCCGATGTCTCCCCGAGTCAAGGAAAAGGAGCCGGTGATACGCCAGATTTTTATTGGCCGTGGTCCGGATACGATGGTGACAGACGCACTGGAACGCAAGCTGTTTGTTATCCGCAAGTCTGCTGGTCATGCCATCCAAGCATTGGACCTGAAGCATTGCAAGGAATTTTTTGTCCCTTCCATGTCAGCCCGGACAATTGTCTATAAAGGGCTGCTGCTGGTCAACCAGGTTCAGGAGTATTACCTTGATCTGCAGGATGAGCGCTGTGTATCGGCGCTTGCCATGGTCCATCAGCGTTTTTCGACAAATACTTTTCCGGAATGGCCGCTGGCACATCCTTACCGATTGATTGCTCATAATGGTGAAATCAATACGGTGAAGGGCAATTTCAACT
>JBJEXA010000199.1:0-1853 GCA_051885335.1 Oxalobacter sp.
CTGGATAGAGGAGAATTGGACAGCGATGGATTGGGCAGGCTGGGTCATTACCTCAATGTTGCATCCAGGCACTTGCAGGAAGATCAATCCAGATTGGATACACTCCCCAAGGTGGCTGCATCCTATACCTATGAGCTTGCCATCCGTATTGCAGCAGTTTTCACCAAGTACATCAATTACCGTTACGATTGGGTATTGGCTTGGTTAGGTGAAGGAGATGTGTCTGATAACAGTGTTTCTGGCAGACTGAAAGATCAACGGGCACTGCGTGACAGGCATGATGATGCCATCTGGCAGAAAGTGTTATGGGAAAAGGTCAGGAACAGGCTTGACCGAACAGCCTCTGTAAAAGCAGTTTCTGAGCTGGAAGCAGAGGAAGCGAGAGGGCACAACCTGATTGATTTGGTCAGGCGGATTCCAGAGCAACTGAAAAACCTTGGCAGTTCAGATAATAGGGCATTGCATTTTTTCATGCCGCAGGTACTGCCGCCTTTGGCATTGCCTTTTTTGGCTAAGGAAGCCAGTCAACGGGATGTCTGGCTGTATCTGATGAACCCTTGCACTGCATATTGGTTTGGTGCAGACGGCAACTGGTTTGGTACGCAGTATGGCGTTGTATCGGGTAATGCGTTCCTGCATCGGAATGCTGCCAGCTCACGGGCGTTGATTGATCGTATCTGGCGTTTTGCGCCTGAGGATGCCTATCAGGAAATTCCGCTCAATGAGGATGCAGCCGAAGACAAAGCGCATTCTGCCTATACTGTCAATAAGACACCTCGAAAAATTCCTTGGCATGACCTGACGGAAACCAAGGTGTTTCCTTCAATCTATCAGACTGTCAGACAGGAGGTCGCGGAGACCAACTTTGTCAATTCCCATATGATTTATATCGAGCGGAAAGGAAGAACCCTGCTTGATAGGATTGCCAACAGTATCCTCTATGATGAGCCATTGAAAATGGAAGAAAGGCAGTTTGATGGGGAGAAGGATAAAAGCCTCCGTATCCTGAAAGCTTCCGGGTTTGTCAGGCAAGTAGAGGTTGTCATTGACTGGATCCATGCGTGCAGGCGGGATGATTCGTCGTTGAAACCTGAAGAAATTCTTGTGGTAACTCCACAGATTGATGAGGTGGCACCATTGATTGAAGGGGTGATGGCTTCACAGCCTGAGAAACAGAAAATCGCCTACAGGATTGTCGGCAGGACAGAACTGGCGGTCAATTCGGTTGCGGCTGCCATCCTGAAAGTGGGTAGATTGATCCATTCAATGCTGTCTGCCAAGGCATTTTCTGAGATGTTGGCTTTGCCATTGGTGACAGTGAGTTGGGGATTGTCTTTGGTGGATATCCAGATCATCAACCGGTGGCTGGCTGCGGCAGGTTTCCGTTATGGGATTGATGACGGCCATCTTGATCTGCTGGCGGCTGATGGACAGGTCAGCAAGCTTGCTGGCAGATCTGATGGAACCTTGGAACGGGCGATGGAACGTCTAGTGCTTGGGCGGTTGACACCAGAGGGGCATTATCAGCCTTATGGGGATGTGCTGCCGGTTTATGGGAATGAAAATGCAGGGTTTGATACCGTATCTGACACGGCAGGTTCAGAGCGTCTAGATGTGCTGACCAATATCTATATCGCCTTGAAAACATTGTATGGTCGGACGTTTGGATTGCACACGTCTGAGGAGTGGAGCCAATGGACGGAAGACCTTTTGGACATACTGTTTCCTGTCGCTAAAGACCAGAAGGAGACATTGGCGGAAATTGTTGCTTTCCAGAAAAAAATGGTAGTAGAAACAGAAATCATGTCTGCTACTCTAGGGAATCGGGAAATTCCGTTTGAAGTATTCTGGAT
>JBJEXA010000200.1:0-1836 GCA_051885335.1 Oxalobacter sp.
ACGACTTTTTTCCAACCGGCTTCCTGCGCATCAGTATAGATGCCAGGGGTGTAGGCATAGCCTTGGGCACGGTTGGATATCTGCATGGATTCGGTGACAATCAGACCGGCAGCCGCACGCTGGGCATAGTAGGCGGCATTCATGTCGGTGGCTTCGTCGGCATCACCGGCACGGTTGCGTGTCAATGGTGCCATGAATATCCGGTTTGGCAGGGACAATCCACCGATTTCGACGGGGCTTAACAGTTTTTCAAACATGGCAACTCCCTTCAGGGTGATTCCTGACTTGTTTTGGGGAACCACTACGGAAGTGGTTCCGGGATTCAATCGTTGGGTGGACTTGATCAGTCGGTGACAACGCCGCACATGCAACCTTCACCACCACCGAGAGAGCAGACTGTGCCTTCGGCAGGTGCGAGGCCGCCACCGATTTCATCCTTCAGGACTGTGCCTTCACTGTCGGTGATACGGACTTTGACAGGAATGCCACGGCTGACGCTGCTTGCAACGGTGCAGAAATTTTCAAAGCGTTCAATCGGCTGGGAGAGATCACCGAGTTCAGCAACGGTCTTGCCGAGTTTGATGGAGACTTCGATGGTCTGGATCCGCAGGCGGTTTTCTTCGTTGCGTCCGATGATTGCGCTGGCTGTGGTGTTGATTGGGGTTGGGTCTGGGTTCTTGCGGCTGATGGCGCCGAAGAGGGCATCAGACATGCAGTTGGCAACGGCTGCACACAGAAGCTGGTCTGGGCTTGGACCAGTGTTCTTGCCATGAGGAGCCGGTTCATCCAGGATCATGGAGGTGTTGCTGCCTGCAAAGTTGGCTTTGAACTGGAATCGTTCAATCTGGGTCAGTGTGACTGGTTCGGTTCTGTTTTCGCTCATGCTGCTCTCCTAATGGGTTATCTGTTTTCTGTGCTGACTGCACTGTATCGACAGGTTATCAGGGGGGGATCGGAAGAAACACCCCAATCGAACAGGGTCCTTATTGCTGTTCAAGGTAATGCTGGGCATCCAAAGCTGCCATACAGCCGGTACCGGCACTGGTGATGGCCTGGCGGTAGGTGTAGTCTTGGACATCGCCTGCGGCAAAGACCCCGGGAACGCTGGTGGCGGTTGCCATGCCGTTCTGACCTTTTGCGGTCTTAATATAACCATTTTCCATCTCAATCTGTCCGGCAAAGATGTCAGTGTTCGGTTTATGGCCGATGGCAACAAAGAATCCATGGATGCTGAGCGCTTTTTCACTGCCATCTTTGGTGGATTTGACTTTCAGGCCGGTAACACCACTGTCATCACCCAGCACTTCAACAACCTGGCTGTTGAGACAGAGCTCAATCTTGCCTTCTTCGACTTTTTCCATCAGGCGTTTGACAAGGATTGGTTCAGCCCGGAAAGTATCCCGGCGATGAATGAGCGTGACTTTGGATGTGATGTTGGACAGGTACAGCGCTTCATCCACAGCGGTATTGCCACCACCGACCACAGCGACTGGTTTGCCCCGATAGAAGAAACCATCACAAGTGGCGCATCCTGAAACACCACGTCCCATGAATTTTTCTTCAGATTCAAGACCCAGGTATTGGGCGGAAGCCCCGGTTGCTATGATAAGGGCATCACAGGTGTATTCTGCAACATCCCCAATCAGGCGGATCGGCCTGGCTTTGAGGTTGGCGGTATGGATATGGTCAAATTCGATGCGGGTGTTGAACTTCTCGGCATGTTCAAGCAGTTTCTGCATCAGGTCAGGTCCCTGAATACCCATGATCTCACCGGGCCAGTTCTCGACTTCTGAAGCGGTCATCAACTGACCACCTTGCTGCATACCGGTAATCAGC
>JBJEXA010000201.1:0-7872 GCA_051885335.1 Oxalobacter sp.
GATCTTCATTTTCTCGGCTGTCTGCAATTGCTGCAGCTGCACTCATTTTACGATTCCTCTATTCAAGTTTTTCTATTCAATCAGTGCTCCAAACAGCTGTACCGCTATCTTTCCCATCACCGGATTGACTCCTGCAATCAGACTGGAACACTCTCCAAAAATGCGAGCCATATAATGCAGATATCCATGATATGGTTCCCATGTCTGGAATATTAGAAGGGTCTGCAAACAGGAGGAATAGAACTATTTTTGAGCGTTTATCAATTTTTTTTGAAAAAAACCAAAAAAATAGAAATATTCCAATAATGCCAATACCTATCCCAAAACAGGAGATTATGGCCACCCAGCAGCGATAAAGCCCTGTCAATGGTTTTTCGGCAGGAATTTTCAGGGAGTTACATGCAGAAAAAGGAAAAGCCGGCTACCCTTAGCAGGGGAACCAGCTTTATACCTGAAAAAGATTTCCCAATAGAAAGTCAGGCATTTGCCATAGCGGTCCGAATCTGGATCAACTTATCCATCCTGGAGTCTATGACATCGTTGGTTTTCACGGCATCGTTCAACGTGAACAGTTCGTTATTGAGGAACAGGACAGGATAAGGTGCTGGTACGGTATCGGCAGGCACAATACCCGACAGGGTATATTTCATCTTATGTCCCTGACCTTCCCGCCTCAGGAACCTGGCATACCCAAGCACCCTTTCCCCAGCATCAGCAAAAGCGATATAAAACTCAGGCATATTGGCTTCATGCGTCAGCGTCACCTGAGTCAGATAACCGATATCTTTCTTGGGAACCCGGGAAAACTGCATACGGCATCTTGAAATGGCATTGTCGCAATCCCTGACCAGCATCCGCTCAAGCGCCTCACGGGTACGGTCAGTATCAACCCGCTTCTTCCGCAACAGGTATAACTGAACCATGATGCAGCCACCAAATATAAATACCGAATAGGCAATGAAGACAAGGAATACTTCCATGACAGCCTCCATAAAAATTGGTTTGAGGATTTACTGCTTGGTACTCCTATTATACTTCCCAAAAAACGAATAAACCATTCGAAAAAAACGAAGTGTCATGGCATGACAAGGCTTGGAACCATATCGGAATCCAGTCACCAGTCATGGGAAAAAGGTTCTGTTGAAATGCTTTCAGGCAATGGAAAGCGTCATCAGGTGAAATTTATGATGGCAAAGGCAATCAATGCACCGATTGCCGTTGAGATCGCCGCCATGACAAGGTACATCTTACGTGCACCAGCTGGTACTGTTGCCGTACAGCCGGCTGACATATATTCTTGGAATTCTTCAACTTCACCCGCTTTCTGTTCTACTGATGCGGCCTGGACAACAGGATAAACACCCTCAGTAGGCACCAACTCAGGCGGCATGATGATAGGTCCACAGGCACAGGTTCCAGCAGGCAGGTCAGCAGCAGCAAAGAAAGCAGTGTTTTTCATGATGTTACCGTATCCAGATGAAAAAAGAGGGGAACTTAAAGAATCCTTCTGCCATTATATCGGTATCTTTGAAGATATCATCAGATTTATCCATTTTATTAGAATGCTCCGTAAAATTCTTCATGGAGGTAGGACGTACCGTGTCAGCTTGTGGAGAGTCCGTGAGACCTGGGGGAATATGAGGCAAAAACCAAGCGCTGAATCCTCTGGGCAGTCTCGATGAAGCAGGAACCCACCGAGGAGTTGAAACTGCAACCCGGAAGAAATCTCCAGCATTTATGCTGGGGGGGGGGAGGACGTCAATTCTGCTCCATCTGTCTCTTTCCTCATTCAAAAACTCATTTGCCACTTTCTGCTGTTTTTCGATTGTCGTCATACCGTCCACGCCCTTGTATGGCTTTTTCTAAAGTGCCTTCAGGTTTTCAACAATCGGAACCAGTATGCCTTTGAATGTCCGGATGTTTTTTCTGAATGCTTCCATTTTTTACAAATCAAATCAGTGGATTGGTTCGATTTACTGTCAATTTCAGTTAGAATATAGGCTTTGACTTTATCTGGTTACTCCCCCACAGTAGATATGTCTCAAGATACCCTGAAACTTTCTGCAGCCCGTGCTGCAATCCAGTATGTCCCCGAAGGAAAAGTAATTGGCGTTGGAACCGGTTCAACCGCCAATTACTTTATTGATGAACTGGCAGGGATCAAAGACAGGATTGCAGGCGCAGCAGCATCCTCGGAAGCAACTGCAGAACGTCTTGCTTCGCATGGTATCAGGGTATTTGGTTTGGATGAACTTGAGGCTCCCCTGCCTGTCTATATTGACGGTGCTGATGAGATAACCCGTTCCGGTGCGATGATCAAAGGTGGGGGCGGTGCGTTGACCCGTGAGAAAATCATTGCTTCCACGGCAGAACGGTTCATCTGCATTGCTGACAGCTCAAAACTGGTGGAACGCCTGGGCAGTTTCCCTTTACCGGTTGAAGTGATTCCCATGGCTTGGAAACCCCTCTGCAACAGGCTTGCCGCCATGTTCAGAGGTACCCCTGCGCTGCGTATCCGTGAAGGCAGGCCATTTACGACGGATAACGGCAATTATATTTTGGATATTGCAGGATTGGTGATTGAAGATCCCTGCACAATGGAAACTGAAATCAACCAGCTGGCAGGCGTTGTCACGGTTGGTCTATTTGCGCACCAAGGAGCCAGCATCTGTCTGTTGGGTACCAGACAGGGGGTACAGACGTTGCATTTTCCAGACCTATCATAGTCCAAACCAATACAGGATTTTAAGCGCCCCTATGGCTGCGATGGCATTGTTCCAGTTGAACAGTGCCAAATAGGATTTTCAATGAAGGATTTTTTTCAAAAACTGTTTGCAGTGTCGTGTACCGGTTGCCTTGCATTCCTAGCTTCACCGCTGCAGGCACGTGACATTTCGCTGCCAAAATACAGTTGGCATACAGATTTTGGAGCATACCATACCAACACCTATCCAGATTCAGGAGCGGTTTCAGTCCAAGGTGACCCATTGACTGAAATCCTGTCGGTCAGTGCCGTTGATGTCTGGGGCCGCATCCGTTCCGGTTTCGGTATTCAGCCGCTTGACAACAATCTGGTTTCCGTGCATGAGAAGTATTATGCTAAGCGTGGGGAATATTTCCAGCGGACTACAAAACGGGCAGAACGCTATCTTTTCCATATTGTCCAGGAATGCGAACGTCGCAACATGCCTACCGAGCTGGCACTGTTGCCTTTCATCGAATCCTCCTACAACCCTCATGCACATTCTCCGGCAAAAGCAGAAGGACTTTGGCAGTTTATCCCCAGCACTGGCAGACAATACAGCCTTTCACAGAACACCTTTCAGGACAAACGCCGCGACATCATTGCCTCGACTGACGCAGCATTGACTTACCTCCAGCGCCTTTATGATATGTTCGGAGACTGGCATCTGGCGTTGGCATCCTATAACTGGGGAGAGGGCAATGTCATGAAAGCGACACGGAAAGCAGAAGCGGCAGACCGTGAGGTTTCTTTCAACGGCATTTTCCCCTACATGCCAGCAGAAACACGGAACTATGTCCCGAAACTGCTGGCAGTGAAGAACCTGGTTGCCCGTCCTGACCTGTTCGGCATCCGGTTGCCAAATATCGACAACAGTCCCTACTTTGTCAAAATCGGCAAGACCAAGGATATTGATGTCGCGGTAGCCGCCAAGCTGGCAGAAATGCCTTTGGATGAATTTAAGGCCTTGAATCCCCAATACCGCTATGTGATTCCTGGCGGCAATTCTGTTCATATCCTGTTACCCAAAGACAAGGCCCAGCGGTTCCAGCGTAATCTGCTGAGCTGGTCCCGTCCTTTATCATCCTGGACATCATACCAAGTGACAGAACCCCGTGAAAGGATTGAGGATATTGCCCAGCAACTCAATGTCTCGCCGGAAGCAATCCGTCAGGCAAACAATATCCCCTACCGGAAAGCATTGAAATTCGGTTCCACCATTCTGGTACCAAGAACAGCCAGCTTCAACCGTGACATCGCCCCCGGTGTCCTGGATAACGCTTACATTGCCTATACGGCTGATTTCAGGAAAACTCCTGAAGAATCCCAGAACGTTGAGGATACGGTTGATATGTCCCCGCCTGCCCGGATGAAACCTTCCGAAGCACTGAAGGGAAAATCGAGGTTCGACATGACACCGAAAAGCAATGTCTGGACTTCTTCCGAACCTGCTGCCTCATCGAAAAAGTCTGCTGTTTTCATTGCGAAAAGCAGAGACACTGGCAAAAAACAGGATGTACGAAGCTCTCTGTCAAAAGGAAAAAGGAAAAACAGGAAAACAGCTGACAGCCGGCAGGAACAGAAATCTTCCCATCTGAAAGCCCCCCTGCAAGGCAGTGTTCAGAAGTCTCTCCAGCGGGCAAAAGGGACATCATCGAAAGTAGCCGCCAGACAGGAACATGGGAAAAAGTCTGTGCCTGACAGACAGATCAAGACTGGACAGCGTAGCAAGGAATCTGCTGTGAAAACAGTAACCTATGCAAAGGACAGAAGAAGTGCAGCGATACCGGCAAAACCAGTCAAACCGGCAAAGAATTCCGGCAAAAAGGATGTGGCAAAAAACCGAAAAAGGTAATGAAAATTTCATTTATTAGCATATTTTCAGGTATTTGGGTGTAGAATTTCCCGAATTTAGTATGGCTTTTCTACCGGAAAGCCAACTATTCTCCGTTAGACTGATGACAACCTGTCTTTCTAATGGTTCAGAGAATATAAGAACAACCGTTTTTTATTTGGAGTCATGCATGGCTTTTCTTGAAGGTAAAAAGATTCTAATCACAGGACTTCTGTCCAACCGTTCCATTGCGTTAGGTATTGCAGAAGCATGCTCTCGTGAAGGTGCGGAACTGGCTTTCACTTACGTCGGTGAACGTTTCAAAGACCGTATCACAGCTTTTGCCAAGGAGATGGGCAGCAGCATGGTTTATGAATGTGATGTCAGCAAAGATGAACATATCGAGCATGTCTTTGCAGAAATCTCGAAAGAATGGGGGCGTCTGGATGGTTTGGTCCATTCCATCGGTTTTGCGCCGCGCGAAGCGATTGCCGGTGACTTCTTTGATGGCCTGTCCCGGGAAAATTTCAGGATTGCGCATGACATCTCCGCATACAGCTATCCGGCATTGGTCAAAGCCGCTCGTCCACTGTTGGGACCTGGCGCTTCCTGCCTTGCCCTGACTTACCTGGGTTCCAGCCGCGCCATCCCCTACTACAACACGATGGGGCTTGCTAAGGCCTCCCTTGAAGCGACCGTCCGTTATATGGCAGAATCCCTTGGCAAGAATGGTATCCGCGTCAATGCCATTTCAGCTGGTCCTGTCAAGACCGTTGCAGCAAGCGGTATCAAAGACTTCAACATCCTGCTGAACTTCGTGGCAAAGAATGCCCCATTACGCCGTAATGTCACCATCGAGGAAATCGGCAACGCTGCCGCTTTCCTGCTGTCTGACTTGGCATCCGGTATCACCGGTGAAATCACCTATGTTGATGGAGGATTCTCCCATGTCATGGGACTGAACACCGATGGTGTTATCGCCCAGAAAGGTGACTGAACATAAAGGCGGGATTTGAGAACAGGCAGTGACGTTGTCTCTTGGATAATATCACTGCCTGTTTTTACCTTTCTTGATGGCTGACCCTGCCTCCTATCCCGAAAAGGCTATCAGGAGATGTCATTTTTTCTTGGCATCCTTGATTTCTTCTTTCCATTCCCGCTCATGCACATCAATCAGTGAGTGGTCATAGAAAGTCGTGTCTTTCTCACGCCGTGCCAGATTCAGTTGCTCGAGTGCCGTTTCATTGGCCTGTATCAAATGATAATACTCTGCCATAGAAAGATGCATCAGCCCTTTCTTGCCCATCTCCGCATAAACCTCTGCCGTTTTCTTACGCAATAAGGCATCTTCAGGGTAACGCTGCACCATCCTGCGCAGGAAACGGATACATTCATCATACCGATGCGCCTTGTCCAATGCCTCGATATGCAGGTTTGACATCGCGCGGGATGATGGGAAATGGTCTATTGCATTACGGGTAATTCGGATAGCATCAGATGGATTTCCCTTTTCCATCGCAATCTGCGTAGCCAAGACATTAAGCGCAATGCTCTGTCGGTTGACTGTATCACTGAATATTTTCCTGGCTTCATCCAGCCGCAATTGTGCAAGCGCTGGATCCTTGCGCTGCAACGCAATCAATGCCAAACCATAATAACCGGCTGCAACCTGATAACGGGTTCCTTTCTTGACTTGTTCCGCAAAAAACTTTTCCGCCTCATAAAGCCCCCCACCTATATCGCCTTGGATTACACGTGCCTTGGCACGGATAAGCTGGAAATCCATACTGTCCGCATGCTGCCGGTAAGGCTCATAACGTGCGCGGGCCTCAGCATCAGCAATACGGTCAGATGTCAATGGGTGGGTACGCAGATACTGGGACGGCGCATCATTGTACAGCCGTGTGGCATGCTGCATCTTCTGGAAAAAAGTCGCCATATCATTGACATCAAACCCTGACCGCTTGAGAATCTGGAAACCGACCCGGTCGGCTTCTTTTTCGGCATCACGGGTGAAATTGATCTGTTTCTGGATGGCTATCCCCTGTCCTGCCAGCAATGTACCCAGCGCCGCATCCGTACCAGCCCCTGCCGCTGCCGCAAGCAGTCCCAATGCGGCTGAGGCAATAGGAATCAGGATGTCTTTTTCCGAGGCGGCAATCATGCGGGCAATATGCCGCTGTGAAACATGGCCAACTTCATGGGAAAGGACAGAAGCCAGCTCAGATTCTGTTTCAGTCGCCAAGATCAGGCCGGTATGAACACCGATAAAACCGCCTGGCAGTGCAAAAGCATTGAGGGTACGGTCCTTGATACCGAAAAAAGTGAAATCATTGACCAGTTCTCCCCGGATTGCCGGATCGGCGGCAATGAGCTTATTGCCCAAGACAAACAGATATTCATTCAGGACATCATCCTTGACATAAGCAGGATCCTGTTCAATCTGGATCATGATATACCTGCCCAGCTTGTACTCTTGGATAGGAGTCAGCGCAGAACGGGCATCATCCCCGATGCTGGGCACACTGTTCGCCTGGGCATAGGCATGGAAAGGCAGTTGCAGACAGAACACCGCAAGCAAAGGAATTACCAGCCGTCTGAAAGAAGCAGACAGCCTGGATGCGGCTTTTTTTCGGGATGTGGTACGGTTTCCTTCCATGATATTATGATACCTCTTTATTGCCTTTTCCCATGACCTATTTATGTCTGCTTACAATTCCACACCCGATGATACGCCTGCCCTGTCGCATTTCAATGAATCTGGACAGGCACATATGGTGGATGTTGCCGGAAAACAGGATACCCACCGTATAGCTGTTGCCGCCGGGGTTATCCATATGCGGCCGGAGACATTGGCGGTGATTGTAAACCGCAAGGCTGATAAGGGAGATGTCCTTGGCATCGCAAGGATCGCTGCTATCATGGGCGCCAAAAAGACCGCCAGCCTGATCCCCTTATGCCATCCTGTCCCATTGACCCGTGTAACTGTGGATTTCACAGTCAGCTGCAACCGTATTGAATGTTATGCCCGAACAGAAACTGTTGGAAAAACAGGCGTTGAGATGGAAGCATTGACGGCTGTGCAGATCGGCCTGCTGACCATCTATGACATGCTGAAAGCCATTGACCGTGGCATGGTCATCTCAGACATCCGCCTGTTGGAAAAACAAGGCGGGAAATCTGGCATGTGGCAGGCAGGATAATCCTTCCGAGCAAAACAGGCCCTCCCTCAGAAAAGAAGGCATCATAAAAAGAAGCGGCATGGCAGGCCGAAACATGCCATGCCTATGGGAAT
>JBJEXA010000202.1:0-7821 GCA_051885335.1 Oxalobacter sp.
GACCTGCTTGATTTCATCAGCTCAAATCTGATGATGCCTATTGATGCAATCGCCGCCTCACTACTCGTTGGCTGGAAAATCTGGCCAGTATTCGCTAAACGTCTGGCAGGCGATAAAAACCCATTCTGGTTGCGCCTGATAAGACCACTCTGCCGTTATATTGCACCAGCTGTTATTGCCATCATCCTCTTCCAGAGTCTGAAATAACCGCTTCCTGTCCTAGAATCCAGAAAAACGCTTTCCCATCAAAAAAGCAAATCAAAGCAACGGGAAATCAAGCGAAAATATCGCAATAGCCAGCAACCAACAGAACAATGACCAGAATTGGCAGAATATAACGGAAATACCAGAGCAAAGAAACCGGCAGTCTCAGCCCTGCCCCTGTATTGACTTCCGCAACAAACTTCTCCCATTGCATACCGTTTTTCGCCGTGACAAAAAGGACAAAAAGAACTGACCCCAGCGGCAGAATATTGTTGGAAACCAGGAAATCCTGTAAATCCAGAATAGTGCTGTCCCCACCCATCGGATGAATGAAATCCAACAGATTGAAGCCCAGCAGCACAGGTATTGAAAGTGCTGTCAGAACCATGAAATTGATGATGACCGACCGCTTCCTGCTGATGTCAAACAACTCTATTGTCATCGAAACAATGTTCTCATAGACAGTAATCAGCGTTGTCATAGCAGCGAAAAACATAAAAAAGAAAAACAGCGATCCCCAGAACATTCCGCCAGAGATGTTGGAAAAAACCGTGTTCAACGTGATGAAAAGCAATCCTGGTCCCGCAGACGGTTCCACACCAAACGTGAAACAGGCAGGAAAAATCACAAAACCAGCAAGAACTGCCATTACCGTATCCAAGACAGCAATCCACACCGCCTCAGAAACAACAGTACAATCCTTATTCGCATACGTTCCAAAAATCTCAATGGAACCGATTCCTATACTCAACGTAAAAAATGCCTGACCCATCGCATTCCAGATGATTTTTAAAAGCCCAGCTTTCTCAATCCTGCCTCCATCCGGAATCAGATAATAAGAAATCCCCTCACTGAATCCCGGCAGAAAAACAGAATGCACTGACATGGCAACAAGCATGACCAACAGCAGAATCATCATCGGTTTGGTAATCCGTTCAACGCCTTTGACGACCCCCATACCAATCACCCAGAAAGCAACCGCTGAACAGGCCAACATACTGACGAACATCATGCCGGGATCCGCTAACATGCCGGTAAAAGCTGCTGCAGCCTGCTCCTCAGAAATCCCTTCCGAAAAGCCACCGGTTGTAAAACGAACGCTGTAATACAATAGCCATCCCGTTATCAATCCATAGAAAGACATCAGGATATAATTGCCTGCAATCATCCAATACTTGTTATGGCGCCAACCCGTCCTTGCGCCAGCAAGCACTTCAAAAGCACCTGACAGAGATTTCCGAGCAGCACGTCCGACAGCAATCTCGATAATCAGGAAAGGCAATCCGACAGCAAACAGGAACCCTAGGTAAATCAAGACAAAAAGCGCACCACCACATTGTCCTGTTATATGTGGAAAACGCCAGACATTGCCAAGACCGATTGCACAGCCTGCCGCAACCAGCAGGAAACCCAAGCGTGAAGAGAATTTCTCTCGTTTTCCATCTGTTGCCATGACCAATCCTAAAAATCTTTAGAAACGATGCGTGATACCGAAATTGATGCCTGTCATGGAGTCACTTTCAGTACCATTGGTGTTATAAAGTTTGCCGACTTTGCCATTCGAATTGTCGATGTATGCAAAGATTGCATAGAGGGCCGTACACTTGGACAACAAATAATCATAGCCAAGACCATATTTGTTGGAATGACCATCATACCTGCCATCACTGTCCAGCTGCGCCCAATTATAGGAGAACTTGAAGACATGGGAACCGCTTTGGTATTTTGCCGCTGCAGTGACACTGTTCTGCTTCAATGTATTATTCTCATCAAGCAGTTTATACATGGCCGCACGACTGATCTTATGGGTATGGTATCCCAGTGTCAGCGTTAGGTCATTGACGGTATAGCCTGCCCCGATATTCCACCCCCAGGACTTGCCGGAATCCTGGATGCGTTCATAATCAGCCAATAGAAAAAAACGGTTGTCTTCATAAACAGAACCCAGCACAAAACCATCATTGCCATAGGATTTGTTGTAATCATTGATATGCTTGCTTCTGCCAACTGAATAACTGCCGTTGAAACGCAGACCATGCCATATCGGGCTATCATACCGGATGGAATCCGGTGTCTGACTGGAACTGAGAACCGTCATGTTGCCCGCAGACAATGCAATACCATCAAACATGAAAGGGTCAACCTTGCTGTAATTCTCGCCTGAAACGTTGCTGACACGACCAAGAAGCACTCTGCCCCACTCACGGTTCTGTATGCCGACATTGGCAGCTCCCTGCCAATCCACTCCCGGCGTATCATGGAGCCGGTCAATGGCATTGTTTCCAGAACAGCGCGCACCATCACTGGAATCCCAACGATGCTCAAGATTGAAAACCGCCTGGGTACCATTGCCAAGTTCTTCTGTCCCTTTGTACCTCAATAGATTGTCATGGTTGCGCATCATGCGACTGTCAGACCCTGTTTCCTTAAGAACACCGATATCCAATTGACCTTGGATGGTAACATTGGTCTGTGCATAAGCAATGCCTATTAAAAAGCCAACCACAACAGCAACCGCTGTTTTTTTCATTGACCGAAACAAATCCCTATAAAAAGCAGGGATTTTATAAGAAACTTAGGGGGCATGAGAAGACGATTATCTATTACATACAATAATTTTTCATAAAATAACAACAATTTCATTTATTTTCAATTATCTTGTATCATCTTTTCAAAAAGATTTCTCTTCAAGTCATCAAAGAACAGAATAATTGGCATAATAAAAATCATCTTATCATCAGAAAAGGAAACGCCTGGCAGACACAACCCGCCAGGCGTTTCTCCAATATCTGCAATTCAATTTTACCGATGCTTCTTCATGGAACCTGTTTCAAGCAGGCGCTGATGCCAAGAAAGCGCTTCCTCAAGGACATGCGGTGTCTGCCCGCCCCGACGGTTGGCTTCTTTGACATAATCAACCAACATATCCTTGAATTCACCGGTCACGCAGTTGTTGATGATGGTTTTTGCCCGTTCGCGTGGAGCCAGACCTCGCAGATCAGCCAAACCGACTTCTGTCACTAGGATATCAACATCATGCTCGGTATGGTCAACATGTGGAACCATTGGCACGATACTGGAAATGATGCCATCCTTGGCAACCGACTTGGTGACAAATACGGCGGTATGCGCATTGTGGGTAAAGTCACCAGACCCACCGATACCGTTCATCATATGGGTTCCCATCACATGGGTAGAATTGATATGACCATAGATATCTGCTTCTAGTGCGGTGTTGATAGTAATCAAGCCCAAACGTTGAACAACCCCCGGATGGTTGGAGAAACGCTGCGGACGAATAACTACATTGTTCTTGTAACGTTCAAAATGGTCGAAAACCTTGTGGCTCATCTCATCTGTCAGCGTAATAGCCGTTGCAGAAGCAAAATCCATCATACCCGCATCAATGAGCTCGAAAGTGGAATCCTGCAAGACTTCAGAAAACATGGTTAGATGACCAAATGGTCCAGTCCGAAGACCTGACATGACAGCATTTGCAATAGTGCCGATACCTGACTGAAGGGGACGCAGGCTACTAGTCAGGCGACCCTGCCGGATTTCCCGTTTGAAATAATCAATCAGATGCCCGGCAATTTGTTCCGTTTCTTCATCAGGTGGCAGATTGGCGGAAGGCGTATCCATGTCGTTGGTGATGACAATCGCAACAATCTTATCAAGCGGGATCTGGATACCGATATCACCGATACGGTCAGAAGGTTTCATAATACCGATTGGCTCAGCATCAGGAAACCGTTTGAAATAGGCAATGTCATGAGCCCCTTCCAACGCCAAAGAATAGGCAAGGTTGATTTCGATAATAACCTTATCTGCTATCTGGGCAAAAATCTCATTGTTACCAACGGAAGTCGTTGGAATGATCTTGCCTTCTTCTGTAATGGAAACGGCTTCCAGAATCGCCACCTCCATATGCTGACCACGCTTGATGATTGTTTCTGCTGTTTCAGACAGATGGCTGTCGATATACATGAGTTCGCCACGGTTGATAGCATTACGCAACGTACGGGAAGTCTGGAATGGTCCACGATGGGAAAGGGCATGGGCATTGGACAACGCTTCATCCACATCATTGCCAAGGGATGCGCCTGTATATAGTGATATCTTCATCGGGCTTACCTGTGCCTTACGGGCAATGGCATGAGGAACACTCTTGCCACCACCTGCCAGCGTGAAACCACTCATACCAACCAACATGCCATCGGTGACGTATTCTGCAGCAGCATCAGCACTGATGACCTTTGCACGCAGGGAAGGGACCCTGATACGCTCTTTCAAAACATCACTATTCATAACTTTACCTGTAAATGAGTGTAAAATTAAGCTTTTTAGTCCAATTTTAAATGAAGTTGTTGAACATATTCTCAAGTAGGGATTCTTTTGCCAAGACGGTTTTCCTGACTTTCTGTGGCTGAAACCGGGTAAATCTATTCAGTCATGCAATGCAGTTGCTTTTTTGCAACTCCCAATCATGAGTTCGAATAATGAAGTATACCAGTGACATCACTAAAAGCAAGAGAAAATGATTAAAAAAACCTATGATTTTGTTGGTTTTTTCGATACAGCAGACGTTAGGAAAATTGATTCAGAAAAATAGCAAAATAACATATTTTGCATTAGTTTTCGTGGAATATAGCAACAGAACCAGTAATTTTGATTGCTTTTAAAGAAAATGGTGCCGGCTGCAGGACTTGAACCCGCCACCCCATGATTACAAATCATGTGCTCTACCTGATGAGCTAAGCCGGCACGGGAAAGGGATATTTTATCTTATTTTACTAACTTCAACGTAGGTTTTTTTACACTTTTTCCGGAATCTGTGGAAACTGGTTTCCTGACAGGTTCTGATGTCTCAAACGGCATCATTTCTTCAGGTCCCAACTCTTGGGGATAAATCCCTGCAATGTTTTCAATCGGCAGATAGACATCCATCGGTTTGCCGTCAAAACGGGCTTTGAAACTGATGCCTTCATTGTCCATATGAAGGGCGGCCGTTGCTTCTGGACCGATGTCCAAAACAATATGCTCATCTTTGACATACTGTCGGGGAACCCGAGCATAAGCCCCAGGCCTTGCAACAATGTAAGGTGTCTGACCGTTATCAACCGTCCATTCGTAAAATGCGCGGATCAGATAAGGTTTGAAAGGGATTTCAATAGCCATAACTTTTTCTCCTGTCAACGACGCATGATTTTTTCCTGAGCAGTCAGAGATTCAATGAACGCTGGACGGGAAAAAACCATCTGCGCATATTTTTCAACGGCAACCGCTGATTTTGGCAATTCAATACCATAATGCTGTAAACGCCAGAGCAATGGTGCTAAGGCGACATCAGGCATGGTCAGTTCATCTCCCATCAGGTATTTTGAGCGTTGCAGGTGACCAGAAAGCATCGTCAGGTTCTCACGGATTTCCACACAAGCCTTTTCCTGAGCAATGGCAGCATTTTCAGACCTGTCATTTTCCAGTGTATCAACATGTCTAAAAAAGAGCTTTTCAAGATTGAAAAGCATCAGGCGCGCCTTCGCACGTGTCTGAGGATCAGCCGGCATCAGCTGTGGATGCGGAAAACGCTCATCAATATATTCATTGATGATATTGGATTCATAAAGAATCAGGTCACGTTCCACTAGGATAGGAACCTGCCCATAAGGATTCATGGCTGAGATTTCTTCAGGCTTATTGAAAAGATCAACTTCCTTGACTTCATAATCCATACCACCCTTCTCACACAGGACAAAACGGCAACGATGTGAAAACGGACAAGTCGCGGAAGAATAAAGTTCCATCATGATAAGGTTCCTTTATGGTAGCCTGAATAGATACGAGAAAAACAATCTACCTTCTGACAGCAGATGATCCCACGAATGAGCATTATAAATGACTGAAATAGGCTTTTAAAGAGGGCTTTACCATCAACAAGACTACCAGGCTACGCAGGATTGTCGATATCAATGAACGTATGCCGCACACCATATTTTTCTGCCAGCAGATTGCCCAGTGCCTGGATACCATAACGTTCGGTAGCATGATGCCCACAGGCGAGATAGGCAATGCCATGTTCACGGGCCTCATGAACAGTCTGTTCAGAAATCTCTCCTGAAAGATAGATGCCTGCCCCAGCATTGACGGCATCAGCAATCATATCCTGTGCTGCACCAGTGCACCAGCCAATTGTACTGACTGGAAGAAAAGGATCTCCGACAAACAGAGGTTTACGGCCAAGGACTTTTTCAACATAATCTGCAAACTGTCCCGCCGTTGAAATCTCAGGATCTGGCAATGTACCCAACCAGCCCAGCCCGTGTTCCCCAAAACGGCCTGTCGGTGTCAAACCCAACACTTTGCCCAGCTGGGCATTATTGCCGACTTCCGGGTGCATATCCAATGGCAGATGATAGACCAGCAGGTTGATGTCATGGGCAAGTAGCTGTTTGATACGGTTGCGTTTCAATCCTGTAATGACTGCATTTTCCCCTCGCCAGAAATAACCATGATGAACCAGCAGGGCATCTGCCTCGAGTTCCACTGCCGTGTCAATCAATGCCTGGCTGGCTGTTACACCACTGACAATAGAGCTGATGCGGATGGCTCCTTCCACTTGAAGGCCATTAGGACAATAATCCTGAATAGCCGATATCTTCAGCTCATTAGCAAGAAACTGGACAATGACATTCCTGTCAATGGAAAAGGTCCCTGCTTCCATAAGCGACTCTCGGGATAGTTGAAAAAACCTTATCTAGAACAATCTGGACAATGCCATCAGTTCTGGCTCTTCCAAGGACGTGGACCACCCATCAGATGGATATGCAGATGATAAACGTCCTGCCGCCCATCAGGTCCTGCATTGACAACAACACGGAAACCGCCCTTAACTCCCCCGCTTTCATTCCCTTCAACCTGGATATCTTCCTGTTTTGCAAGTTCTGGAATCAATGCCATCATTTCTCCCAGCAAAGAAGCATCATCAGCCTGACAGTGCGACAGTGTCGGAATATGTCGCTTTGGAATTATCAGAAGATGGGTTGGTGCTACTGGATGGATATCACGGAACACCATAATCCTGTCATTTTCGTAAACAGTTGTGGACGGCAGTTCCTTATTAGCAATTTTACAGAAAATACAGTCAGCCATAGCGGTCACCTCTTTGATTATGGATGGTTTATGGTTTATTTTTCCGGTTTGCCTTTTCCACCAGACCGGAAAGCCCTTCTCTTCTGGCAAGCTCATTCAGCACATCATCAGGTCCAAGCCCGAATCGGGAAAGCATGATCATCGAATGGAACCACAAGTCGGCAACCTCATAGGTCAGTTTCTCAGCAGGCATCTTATTACGGACGTCCTTTGCCGCCATAACAGATTCTGTCGCCTCTTCACCGATCTTTTTCAGAATAGCATCATCCCCTTTGGCAAAAAGGCTGCTGATATAGGATTTTTCAGGATCACCACCATTCTCCAGTTTCCTGGATTCGATGACTGCTGCAATACGGCTGAGAATCTCACTCATTTATAAATCTCCGAAGGATTCCTCAAAACAGGCTCAACAGTTTCCCAGTGCGGTTTTCCGCCATCCATTCTGAGCTGCTGGAAAAAACAGGAACG
>JBJEXA010000203.1:0-1819 GCA_051885335.1 Oxalobacter sp.
AATTGAAACTGCCCAGAAAATTACGCAGGTCCTGTTCACGGGTATCGGGTGCCAGTTTGGCAAGATGCCATAATGGGGATTCGTTGTCCCGCAGCATTTCTACCTGATGCTGGGCAAAATAACCGATTTTCAGCCCTTTACTGGTGGTGAAGACACCTGACAAAGGGGGTAACTCACCTGCGACCGTGCGGATGAAAGTGGATTTACCGGCACCATTCACCCCAAGGATGCCGATACGTTCACCAGTCTGCAAAGCAAAACGTGCGGTGGACAGGATGGGATGCGTGTTGGTGACGTTACCCCATTGGTCAGTATCGGTATAGCCTGCTGTGACATCTTCCATCACCAGTAATGGATTGGGAGAAGATTCAGGTTCCAGAAAGTCGAAAGTGAATTCAGCTGCTGCACGGAGAGGTGCGAGCTCTTCCATTTTCTCAAGCATTTTCAGACGGCTCTGCGCCTGTCGGGCTTTAGTGGCTTTATAGCGGAAACGGTTGATATAGGCTTCAAGATGGGCACGGCGTTTTGCCTGTTTTTCAATCATTGCCTGCATCAATGTGACCTGTTCTGCACGCTGGCGTTCAAAAGCGGAATAATTACCGGCATAACGTCTCAGTTTTTTGCCATCAATATGCAGGATGACATTGACGGCACCATCCAGGAAATCCCTGTCATGTGAAATGATGATGAGTGTGCCAGGATAGCGTTTCAGCCAGTCTTCCAGCCAAATAATGGCATCCAGATCGAGATGATTGGTCGGTTCGTCAAGCAGCAGAAGGTCAGAAGGACATATCAATGCCTGTGCCAGGTTCAGACGCATCCGCCAGCCACCGGAAAAGCCTGCAACAGGGCGTTGCATGTCTTCCATGGAAAAGCCCAGTCCCAGCAGCAGCTGTTCCGCACGGGAATGGACAGTATAGGCTCCGGCATCTGCGAGGGCTGTATGCAGTTCCGCTATCCTGATGCCAGACTGGGCATCCTGCGGTTTGGATTCGAGTTCTGCCAGTTCTTTTTCAAGACGGCGCAGATGGGTATCTCCATCAATGGTATATTCCAAAGCTGTCCGTTGCAGGGCAGGGGTTTCCTGGGCAACATGGGAAATCCGCCAGGAAGCCGGAAAATCAACATCACCCATATCAGGATGCAGGTCACCTTGAAGCAGAGAAAACAGTGTGGATTTGCCTGTTCCATTGGGGCCGACCAATCCGACTTTCTCTCCAGGGTTCAGCGTGGCATCTGCCTGTTCAAAAAGGATTTTAGTCCCCCGCATCAGGGAAAGGTGAGAGAAACGGATCATGCTTGGTCAAGTGCCTTCAACTGCTGGGCTGTCAGCAGGAAAACACGGTCATCTCCACCAGATGTGGTCAGCCAAGTCAGTTCCAGTTCTGGGAATGCCGCAACCGCATGTTCTGCCTCATTGCCGATTTCAACAATCAGCAGGCCATCATCTGTGAGCCGTTTACCGGCTGTCTTGACGATGCGTCTGACAATATCCATGCCATCAATTCCCCCCGCAAGTGCCATGGCGGGTTCTGCTTTGTATTCCAGAGGTAGCCTTCCCATGGAATCCTGATTGACATAAGGTGGATTGGTGACAATCAGCTGATACTGCTTTTCAGGGATGCCGTCATAAAGGTCGGCATGGTGCAGGTGGATGCGGTCTTCCATACCATAATTGTTGATATTGGTTTGGGCGATGGCTAAAGCCGCGGGAGAGAGTTCCACAGCATCGACATGGGCATTCGGGAACTGATCTGCCATCATGATGGCCAGGCAGCCGGAGCCCGTACAGAGTTCAAGGATATCCGCGATGCTGTCT
>JBJEXA010000204.1:0-7695 GCA_051885335.1 Oxalobacter sp.
AACGAATGTCGCAATTTGGGACACTGCATCATGTCCATAACGGTCTTTGACATACTGGATGACACGGTCCCGTCCATGCTGGCAGAAATCAATATCAAAGTCAGGCATAGATACACGTTCTGGATTCAGAAACCGTTCAAACAGCAGGTTGTAATGGATGGGATCCAAATTGGTGATCAACAGGGAATAAGCAACCAAAGATCCTGCGCCAGAGCCACGTCCCGGTCCTACTGGCACACCGTTGTTTTTCGCCCACTGGATAAAATCCGCCACAATCAGGAAATACCCAGGGAAATCCATTTTGACGATGATATCAATTTCATAAGTAAGACGTTCGTCATAGACTTTACGCTTTGCCTGACGTTCCGTTTCGTCAGGGAAAAGTTCCACCAACCGTTTTTCAAGCCCTTCCCTCGCCTGCTGTGCCATGAAATCACCCAACGACATGCCTTCCGGTGTCGGGAACTGCGGCAATTTATGTTCACCCAACACAAGAGTCAATGAACAGCGTTTGGCAATCTCGACAGTGTTCTGCAATGCCTCGGGCATATCGGCGAACAATTCAACCATCTGCTTTTGAGTCTGGAAACATTGGGTTTCATTGAACAGATGTGGACGTTTTTCATTCGCCAGTATCTCGCCTTCAGCAATACAAATACGGGCTTCATGCGCACGGAACTGTTCAGCAGAAAGAAACTGGACAGGATGCGTCGCAACAACCGGTAAACCGACTTTCTGAGCCAGCTGTTTCACCTGATGGATATAAGCTTCTTCCCGGGGATGGCCTGAACGCTGTACTTCAAGATAGAAAGCCCCGGGGAAGATATCCATCCATTGGCGGGCATTGCGTTCCGCACTGTCAGTATTCTCAGCAGCCAATGCCTGACCGATATCCCCCATCATGGCACCAGACAGGGCAATCATTCCAGTGTCTCCTGATGCCTGTTTCATTTCAGCCAGCCATTCTCGCCGGATTTCTGCGCGCCCTTTATGCTGATTCTCAAGCCACGCTTTGGTCAGCAACTCGCAGAGGTTATGGTATCCCTGATTGGTTCTGACAAGCAGTAACATGCGTGTGGGTTTCTCCCGATCAGCATCATTGGTAACCCAGACATCACATCCAGCAATCGGCTTGATGCCCTGTTTACGGGCGGCTTTGTAAAACTTGATCAACCCAAACAGATTGGAAAGATCCGTCAATGCCACAGCTGGCTGCGCATCCCGTGCAGCTTCTGCAACCATTTCATCAATGCGCACAAGCCCATCAACAACCGAATACTCGGAATGTACGCGTAAATGTACAAATCTTGGATCAGTCATGCCTTGTCCTATCTGTTCTGGAATACAATGCTGGACCTTTCACCATATCAGTCAGACTTAGGACCTCCGCCCAAAAGAAAAGCCAAAGGCTTCTCTTTTGTTTTGATCGACGCAGATGATTCTTCTTTGATTTTTTCTTTAGGAATTTCCGGTTCATAAGGGCGGTCAAACCAAGGATCTTCCGATTTTTTCTTCTTGAGTCCAACAGAATGATAGGGACCCAATTCAGGTCGTTCATAGCGTCCAGCATTGCCTGTCTTAACAGCATATACCCTGGGATTGAATCCTTCTGGTTTAACAGGAGAGAGTTTTTTACGGATCAGCTTCTCAATTTCCGCCAGCAGCTTTGCATCTTTTTCAGTATAGAGAGACACAGCCGTTCCCTGTGTCCCTGCTCTGCCTGTCCTTCCGATACGGTGAACATAATCCTCGGCGACATAGGGCAATTCAAAATTGATGACAAAAGGTAAGTCCTCAATATGCAATCCCCTTGCTGCCACATCAGTTGCTACCAAAACATTCACTTCGCCACGCCGGAAAGATTCCAAGACAGCCATCCGTTCCTGCTGTGTCCTGTCACCATGGATAGCAGAAGCCTTGATACCCTTACGTTCAAGCCAGCGAGCAAGACGCGATGCCCCCAGTTTTGTATTGGTGAAAATCAGTGTCTGGTCATGCAGATGTTCCTGAATCAAGAACTCAACCAATGCCCCTTTATCATCGTCACCCACATGATAGACAATCTGCTGTACTGTATCAGCAGTAGCATTCTTGCGCGCCACTTCAATAGATACAGGATCAACCAGGAATTTTTTTGCCAGTTTCCGGATTTCATCGGTGAATGTTGCGGAAAACAGCAAATTCTGGCGCTGCTTGGGTAATAAGTTCACAATCCGCTGAAGATCTGGCATAAAACCCATATCCAGCATACGGTCAGCCTCATCAAGAATAAGAACCTGTGTCTGGCTTAAGCTGACATTCTTCTGCTGGACATGATCCAACAAGCGCCCAGGAGTTGCAATCAGCACCTCACATCCTGCCCGCAAAAAGCCTGTCTGAGTGGACATATCAACACCACCAAACACAACCGCAACCTTCAGCGTCGTATATTTGGCATAACTTTTGATGTCTTCATAAACCTGATCAGCTAATTCCCGGGTTGGAACAAGCACCAGCATACGGACTGGATGACGGGCGGGAGATACACTGGTATTGGCAAAATATAGCAGCGACTGCAACACTGGCAATGAATAACCGGCTGTTTTACCGGTACCCGTCTGAGCGGCGCCCATGACATCCTTTCCTTCCAGTACGTATGGAATCGCTTTAAATTGGATAGGTGTCGGAGTTTTGTAGCCCAAATCCACCAATGCCTTCAATATTTCTGATGACAACCCAAACTGATTGAAACCAATTGAATCTTTTTCTACCACAGGTGCTTGCAAACCAGACATAACCTGAAAACCAATAACTGCTTACAAAACAAATACAACCCTGTCATCCATCAGTCCAACCAGAAGATAACAGTCCGATTTTGTATTGTACGACATTCAATATCAACCTGCCTTGCCATATATCAAGCACAGAACAACCTCCTGTGTGTCCATCATAGATAGAGAGAGATGAGAGCAGAGAAATCCCCGATGGCTGTTTCCAAGAGTATATAATGAGCCTCATGCAATCCGTTGTTCCTGCTGCGGCATTAAACAACCTGGATATGACAGCATTAAAGAGACATTCACTGAAAACGCTGTCGTCTGCCATTCGAATCTTTAAGACCTGGACATTGCCCATCGCCATAATGGCATGGTGGTACCGGTTATCCTTTTTTCCAACATTTCTCCGTTCTGCTGCCCTATCTGATCTTTGTCATGCTGACTATAAAGTCACGCTGGCAGATGATCTCCATATCACCATACTGCACCTGATCCTGACTCGTGCAAAAAATATGAAAAATGCTTTAATAAAGCTGATCGCATTACTCGCAATCCAAGAAGCAATAGGCTGAATTTGTGGTGTGTTTCCATTAACCATTAGCAATGGTAGGCATTGTCTCTTATGCGGAAATCCTACCAAAACCTTGGGATAACCTATAAAAATGATTCTGGTTTGAGGATACTTTTTGAAAACAAAATACTAAAGGTACTGCCTTTACCTGGCTCAGATTGGATATTTAATTCCCCACTCTGTCTAATCAGGACATGACGGACAATGGAAAGACCAAGCCCCGTTCCATTGATTTTCCGACTGTGGCTTTTATCCACACGGTAAAACCGTTGGGTCAGGCGGGGAATATGTTTCGCTTCGATGCCAATACCGTCGTCTTCCACCGAAAAACAAGGACCTTTTTCATTATTTGTCCATCGAATAACAATATGGCCACCATCAGGTGTATAACGGACGGCATTCGTAATCAAGTTTGAAAACGCTATACGGATTTCTTCTTGACAAGCATAAAGCGTTTCAGGACCATTATTTTCTAGCGTAATAGTATGTTTGTCCGAAGAAAGCACTATGGCATCGCGATAGAGCCGATTGATCAGCTCCCTGGCATTAAATATTTCCCGATTAACCGGATTATCGCTTGATTCGAGATTCGTCAATGTCAACATATCCTGCACCAACACCTGCATGCGCTCACCTTGCTCCCGCATCATAGTCAGATGGGCTAAACGGGTTTGCTTATCTAAATCAGGCTGACTTTCAGCAATCTCTAAAAAACCATTGATCACCGTTAAAGGCGTACGCAGTTCATGGGATGCATTGGCAATAAAATCACGACGCATTTTGTCAATACGGATAGTATCGGTACGATCATGCGTAACCAATAAACGGCGATGATTATCAAAAGGAATGACCTTTAAGAGCAACACGCGTTCGTTATAGGTCATTTCTATCGGATGGGCAAATTGCCCCATAATCAGATAATCAATAAATTCGGTATGTTTGACCAACCTGGTCATACGCAGACCAACATCTTTTTTCGCATGGATGTTCAAGTGCTTTTCGGCCATGGGATTACACCAATCTAATAGAAAATTCTCATCCATAATCACCACGCCATCAGGCAAAAAACCCATCGCATGACGAAAGCAGTCCAACCACTTTCTCATGTCTTGGCGGATACGATGTTCCTGTTGATTAAGCTCATCAAAGTGGTAGCAAACATCCTGCCAAGTGCCCCATCCAGAAGGAATTGGTGTCTTACGCTCTCCGACAAACCAGCAGTCCAACTGATACAGCCAATAGTAATGAAAGAGCGCCAAAGCCGTCATCAGTGTTAAACCAATGAGTACCGCATAAATGGGAGGAATAAAACAGCTCAGCATGACAATGCTTCCCCCAAAAAGCACCATCCCAAGTCCAATAGGAACCCAAAAAAACAAGGAATGCTTCACTGCATATTTTCCTTGGTTGAGAACATATATCCCAAACCACGTACAGTCTTAATCATCTTACCTTTATCATTGAGAATTTTTCTTAAGCGCAGGATATGGACATCAATCGTCCTCTCCTCGATATTAAGTGCGTCATGCCAGACACTATCAAGCAACTGAACCCTAGAAAAAACTCTATCGGGGTTGGTCATGAAAAAACGCAACAGCAAATACTCCGATTTTCCGATTTCGGTTAACTTCCCATCTACTGTGAGCTGGCAAGAAGCAGTATCAAGCTGCACAGGACCAATGACAAATCGACTTTTTGATTTCTCAGGATCCTTACGTCGCAACAACGCCTTGATACGGGCCACCAACTCTTTCGGGGAAAAAGGTTTGGTGATGTAATCATCTGCCCCGCCATCTAAAGCAGAGACCTTGTCCTGTTCATGAGCTTTGGCCGTAAGCATGATGACTGGCATTTCTCGTATCTCTGGATTTGCCCGGATTTTCTCCAGCACCGAAATGCCAGATAAATCGGGCAACATCCAATCAAGCAGTACCATATCAGGATTGGTGCGTTGTAAAATCGTAAGCGCTTGATTTCCCCTAGAAGCAACAATCGGTGTAAAACCTGCTGTCTTGATGGTAAATGCAATCAGCTCTGCAATCGCTGGTTCATCTTCCACAATCAGGATATTACTGTTTTCCTTCATATCACACACTCCCAATGACGATGGCAGCCTAAAAAGAGGCGTTGTCTCTTTAAACTTAGGTACCGATCACCCATTAACTGCTGTCCCATTATGGATATTACCATCATCAATGTTCAAACAAGCTATGGCAGGTTTACCCGTAGGCCCTTCTAAAACGATAGAATCCTGTACCCCCAATTCTTCTGCTTTATCGGTCAAAAGTGCGATCCTTTTCTTGAAGGAGTAAACCACTTTATAATGACTAACAAGCACCCTGATAAAGATAATGCAGTTCAAATAGATTTCACATCCCCGCATGGAAAGACCTTCTTTAGGAATGCCCCGCAAAAAGGAAGCCAGTAACATCTCAATGTGCTCAGAGAGCTCTTTGGATTCATCGTGCAGTTTATCCAAAGACATATTTTTTGCCTCCACAATTTCACTAAGCCGATCTCTCAAAGCAACGAGCTCATGACGCAGATGACCACCGTAAATGGCATGACGATTAGCCACATGGTCTTTCGCTAAGCTAGCCAAGCCCGATAATGACCGGGAAACTTCACGCATACTCGTCATCGCTCTGTAGTAGCAATACCGGCTCTCATCGTCTTCTTGGGAAGACTTAGCAAATGATTGGGCCATTCTATAGAAAAGGGCACGATCTTTAGACAGGCAGTCATACAATTCATTACTTTTATTTCTTGCCTGTTTCAATGCACGTTCATCATCGGCAAAAAACCCATCGATGATTTCAGAAAAGACCGTCAAAGTTTTATTTAAGGCACGCTGACTTTTCACAACCATGAGCTCATTGACCGCAAAAACATCGTAGCGAACCCTACCGATTTTAGCCAAGACATCGGTTTCAGGATCTTTTTTCAAGTTAGAACGGACAATCAAAGCCATAGCCACAATTCCCAACATAGTGCCGATATAAGGACCTCCCCAAAGAACCACATAGCAAACAATAAAGGCTAAAACACAGGCAGAAAAAGCCGTTAAGAACCAGCCGCTGATCACAGCTAAAACACCGGAGATACGGTATACAGCGGATTCTCTATCCCAGGCACCATCTGCAAAACTCGAACCCATTGCCACCATAAATGTCACATAGGTAGTTGAAAGAGGTAATTTCAGGGATGTTGCCGAAGCAATTAAGATGGAACTGACCATCAAGTTGATACTTGCACGGACATAGTCAAACGGTAAAACATCCTCATCTGGAGCCACGGCTTTAGCTTTAAAGCGACTCTCAATGCCTTTTTTAATCGAACCTGGCAGAATCTGATGAACAACATTTCCAAGATTTAAAGATGCCCTGACAATCAGACGACCCGGTAGTGAAGAACCAAACTGCTCATGTTCACCTGACTGGCTGGATGACAGATTAATAGAGGTCTGAATGACACGATGCGCTTTTTTGGAAAACCACAGTGTCAAAACCATGACAAGCCCTGATAAAAGGAGCAACGCTGTTGGTGCAACAGAAGGTTTCAAAAGACCACCCATTGTCAAGACTTGTGCGGGTACACCAGATGCCATCCACTCGTTCCAACTGTCAAAAGCGGCTAAAGGAACGCCAACAAAATTCACGAGGTCATTACCGGCAAAGGCAAAAGCCAAGGAAAACGTACCGGCAAGAATCACAATTTTGAAGACGTTCAGCTTGAAATAGACAATCCCAATCTGAAAAAAGACAGCTGCAAAGATAAAAATAGCGCCCAAGATGATGAGCGTATGCTCTTTCATGAAAAGCAACCATTCTGGACGTATGAAACTTGCTCCCTTAGCCCCTTTGAAAATCAGGAAGTAAATAATCGATGTGATCGCTAAACTACCAAAAATCCCCCCGATACGACGGTAAGCATTTTCAAAATGGAAAGTAAAAATAAGACGCGCAATGAACTGAACAACAGCACCCGTGACAAAGGCCACTACAACAGAGACAAGAATACCGGAAACGATGGTCAGTGCCTTACTGCTGTTGATATAGTCAATGACAGCGCCAATTGACTCCCCGTCGGAGAGTAATTTGAAAGTGGCAGCCGCTATCGCACTACCTAAAAGTTCAAAGACGATGGAAACGGTGGTCGAAGTCGGCAACCCCAATGAATTGAAAACATCCAAGAGAATAATATCTGCCACCATGACCGCAAAGAAGATGATCATAATTTCATGAAAAGTGAACATCTGTGGCCTGAATACCCCAGAGCGAGCAATTTCCATCATTCCGGAAGAAAAAGTGGCGCCCAAAAGGACGCCAAGACCGGTCACAATCATCGTCGTTTTAAACGATGCGATTC
>JBJEXA010000205.1:0-1790 GCA_051885335.1 Oxalobacter sp.
AGTGAAAACCATGCACCGATCCTTGTGGATTGACGGGCTTCCTGATACCTGCCGGGAACCTTATGGACAGAAACCTGCTGAAATCACTGCCAACCCCCAGCTACCTGATTGATGAAAAGCAGCTGATTGCCAATGGCAAAGTACTCAAAGGCATCCAAGACCGGACAGGATGCAGAATTTTATTGGCGCAGAAAGCCTTTTCGGCTTATGACTGTTATCCCGTGATGAAACCTTTTCTGGCTGGAACAGAAGCCAGTGGGCTTTTCGAGGCACGTCTCGGGAAAACATATTGGCCTGAAGGTGAATGCCATGTTTTCTGCGGCGCATACCGTGAATCAGAAATGCCCGGCATCCTGAAATACGCTGACCATATTGTGTTCAACAGTCCCCGACAGCTGGAAAAATATGGGGCATTGGCAAAAGCAGCAGGAAAAAGCGTTGGATTACGCATCAACCCGGAATGCAGCACACAAGACCATGCCATTTATGACCCCTGTGCACCGGGCAGCCGCTTGGGAACCACACGGGACCAATGGAATGAACGGATGACACCCGACCTGATTGACCTGTTGGATGGCCTGCATTTTCATACCCTATGCGAACAGCATGTGGAACCGTTCGAACAGACCTATGAAGCCGTGAAAGCCCAATGGGAAGACATCCTGCCAAAAATGCAATGGCTGAACTGCGGTGGCGGTCATTACATCACACATTCAAATTACGATATTCCCCGTCTGGAACGCCTTCTGCTGAAAATCAATCAGGATTTTGACCTGCAGGTCTATCTGGAACCCGGAGAAGCCTGTGTATTGAATGCAGGCTACCTGCTGACAACCGTCCTGGACTTGCCTCAGAATGGGGAAACTGCCCTCTGCCTGGTCGATTGCAGCGGTGCCTGCCATATGCCGGATGTCATTGAAATGCCCTACCGTCCCCCATTGCTGGATGCAGGACAACCTGGCGAAAAACACTTCACTTACCGTATTGGCAGCCAAACCTGCCTGGCAGGAGATGTTATCGGAGATTACAGCTTCGATGAACCATTGGAAGAAGGCAGCCGGTTGGCCTTTGCGGATATGGCCCTCTATACGATGTGCAAGAACAACACCTTCAATGGCATGCCTTTACCCAGCATTTATGTTGCCCGTGCCAATGGTACCGTAGAACTGATTCGCCAGTTCGGCTACGAAGATTTCCGCTATCGGTTAGGCAGATAGTGTTGCTTCAGTTCCGTTTCCTTCAGAGGAAATAAACCGATTCTCCAATGCAGCCAATCCATCTGCCGGTATTGGATTTCCTGTCCTGCACGAAAAGCCTTGTCTAATATCCCACCCCAAGAGAAAAACAGGTATATCTGCCTTCCTGATATGCCCAGAGCCTATTGTCAGAAGCCATAGCAGGCACAGGGTGACCTGGTAGGTCGGGCGGGTCGGATTGCCGCTGGTGGTCTCCATCTCACCATAGGCGGACAGGCACTTGTTGAAAACAACTATACCGAACTGGCAATCACCAGCGGCCATACCATTGCCACCAAGCATCTGCCACAGATTCACAAAAATTCCTTTGACAGGCTATTGATTACTCAGACAATGACTGAAAATATGCTCTTGATAACGGCTGACCAGACTATCACGGGATACTCGGCTCCTGTCCTTTTCGTCAGTGGCGGTAATTGAGCAGCTTCCTGCTTTACCAGTTTTTAAAGCATCTGAATACAGATCAACACACTTCTTGATATCGATGAACCACTGACTGCCTGACCTTTTCAGGCACCAGACACTCAAAATGAT
>JBJEXA010000206.1:0-7629 GCA_051885335.1 Oxalobacter sp.
AGATAGCCCTTCTACTTGAATAATGAACTGGTCTACTTTTTGGGGTAGGGTTCATTACGGCAGGTGTATTTTTTAACGCACTCTCCGGCATGAATGCTGGAGATTCCTACCGGGTTGCAGTTGCAACCCCTCGGCGGGTTCCTGATTCATCGAGACTGCCCAGAGGATCCAGAGCTTGGCTTTTGCCCTATATTCCCACGATGGAGAATTTTACGGCTACGAACCAACTTTGTATTCCCCCCCCCCAGGTCTCACGGACTCTCCATAAGCTGACACGGCACGCCATGCTGCTAAGAGGAATTTTGGCACAACAGCTCCTAATGAGGTGATTTCTGGGTTTTCAATAAAACAAAAGGAAACTAAAGATCAGTCACATTCGGGATGATGGTCCTTCCCTGCCAGATCGGCATAGGGAGAGAAGGCTGATCAATCCTGGTATTTCCCTTCAGGAAGTTGAAGCTCATAAAATGGCTGGAAGGATGCCGAACCATCTGGAAGAAGCCTTTCTTGATTTCAAGATCAGGCTTTCCCTCTCTGATGCCCTTGGGTTTGTTCCATGCCTGGTAAATACAGTTTTCCGAGTAGTTACCATGAGTATTGTCATGTCATGCGATAGTGATGTTGTGTTTTTTTGTGTAGAGATTTTCTGTCTTGGTCTCGGCTTGGGACTGGGTGGAGAAAGCAAGCAGTCCTATCATCATGACAAAGGTGATGGATGTTCTTTTCATAGAATGGCTTTTCTTCTAGATTGCTTTTCTCTGATACTGATATGATTCTATAGAACAGATACAGAGGTGACTGTCTGGCAATGCCATGGCGATGTCAATGGCAATGGTTTCGAGGTATCCAGTATGCGGGTTTCAACGGCTGCCTGATACACTGTTCTGGGCAAGGAGGCATGATGAGAAACTGGGTTGTTGTTCTGATATTTTCACTGGCAGCCCTGACAGGATGCACATTATCCGATGTGCAGCCGGACAGGTCTCTGTCACAGTTAGAGATTGCTGTGATAGTGGCAAAACAGGTTCCAGTACCCGCTGGAGTACCTTATACCGCCATCAACAGGAACCAGCCTTTCTTTACAAAGGAAGAAATCCGTTATGCTCGCCAACATGCCTTTGAACGATATTCCCCGTTGGATGGCTTGGGACGCTGTGGGACAGCCTCTGCCAGGATCGGAAAAGAAGTGATGCCTGTCCAGCGCAGAGGACCGATCGGGATGGTCCGGCCTTCCGGTTGGCAAGTCACCCGATATAACCATGTGGCGGGTCGTTATTTATATAACCGTTGCCATCTGATTGGCTATCAGTTGGCAGGCGAGAATGCAAATCCTTTGAACCTGATTACCTGCACACGGTATATGAATGTGGCAGGTATGCTGCCGTTTGAAAACCAGGTGTCTGAATATGTCCGGAAAACCGGAAACCATGTCCTGTACCGGGTGACACCGGTTTTCAAGGAAAACAACTTGGTTGCAGAGGGTGCCTTGATGGAGGCATGGAGTCTTGAGGATGAAGGAGAAGTCCGTTTCAATGTTTTCACATACAACATCCAGCCGGGTGTTGCCATCAACTATGCAGATGGCTCCAGTCACGCTGTTGGAGAATCATCATCTAATGATGCAGCAACTGTCCGCAGGTCGATTGAACGGCATCAACGCAGAACCGCCAGAAAGGCTTATCAGGATAAACAGATGCCCGCAGATTGAAGCGGGCATCAATAAGGCGGTTTGGTTGAAAGGACATCAGGATCAGGGATTCAGCTTGACCGGATCAGGCTGGTAATAACCACCGCCGAGGGACCGGTAAAGTTCAACGGCATTGGCCATGCGGAGCAGACGGACATCAACCAGGGACTGTTCTGCGGCGAACTGCTGGCGTTGGGCATCCAGGACTTCCAGAGAACCTGCAATGCCGTTGGTGAAACGTGCCCGTGCCAGACGGTGGCGGTCTGTTTCAGCTTTCAGGACGCCTTCTTGGGCCTTGACCTGTTCATTCAGCCATTCCCGGGCTGCGAGGGCATCGGCGACTTCGCGGAAAGCAACTTGGATGGATTTCTCATATTCTGCAACAGCAATGTTCTTCCGTGCTTCTGTCAGATCCAGATTGGCGATGTTTCTGCCGGTATCAAAGATTGGCAGGGTCATCTGCGGTGTAAAGATCCATGCACCGGAATGCGGATCGAAGAGACTGGAAAAGGAAGAACTCATCGTACCGGCGAAACCTGTCAATGTGAAACGGGGGAAAAAAGCAGCGCGGGCAGCTCCAATATTGGCATTGGCGGCTTTCAGCAGTTGCTCATGCTGGCGGATATCCGGCCGTTTTTCCAACAGCTCAGATGGCAGTCCTTCTGGAATGTCCATCATCAAGTCCGCTTCCGAAAGCCTGTGGGCTGGAGGCAGATTGGTGGGCATTTTTCCTCCAACCAGAACAACCAGTGCATTGACGGTCTGAGCATGTTCCCGTTGCAGGGTGGTCAGGGTAACACGGGCAGAATGGACCAGCGTTTCACATTCACGAAGCATGATTGCGGAAGAAATGCCCACTTCATATCGTTTCTTTGTCAGTTCTAGAGTATGCAGGTAAGACTGGTAGGACTTGCTGGCCAGTTCAATCTGTTCTGCCTGTGCCCGTTCTGACAGATAGATTTTTGCTACTTCAGAAACCAAGCTGATATAAGCGGAACGCTGGGCTTCTTCTGTTGCCAGATATTGTGCCAGTGCCGCATCGGTCAGACTTTTGACACGTCCAAAGAAATCCAACTCAAAAGCAGGGATTCCGACGCCAACCTGATGGGTTCCACTTGTTACCATACCGGTGCCTGTGTTTGACAAAGTACGGGTACGGGTTGAGCTGCCTTCAATGTCAACAGTCGGCAGCCGGTCAGCCCATTGGATGTCATACAGCGCACGGGCTTCTTCAATGCGCAGGGCGGCAACACGCAGGTCACGGTTGTTCTCGATGGCAGCGGCAATCAGGGCTTTCAGGCGCTCATCATGAAAAAATTCTTCCCAACCAATCCTGTTGGCAGCGGAAGGCGTTTCAGTGCCACCGGTTGGATACAGATTTTCAACCGGTGCATCAGGTCTCTCATAAGTAGGTGCCATGCTGCAGCCTGTCAGTATCCCTGCTGCTAGCAGGATCAATGAGTATTTCTTAAGCATTGTCCCTATCCTTTTTATTCTTGCGTTTCAGCGCATTCAGAATATCTTTCCAAGAGCGTTTGGCTGTCTGGGTATTCCCACCATTGCCAGATGGGTTCTGGCTGCTGTTATCGGATAGCCCTTCTGCAGGCTGTAGTTTCTTGCGGTTGAAGATTGAACGGACAACCACATAGAACACCGGAACCAGATAAACCGCTAAGACTGTGGCAGAAATCATGCCAAACAAGACCCCAGTGCCAATCGCCTGCTGGGAAGAAGCACCGGCACCATAAGCAATCGCCAATGGGACAACCCCCAGAATGAAGGCAAATGAAGTCATCAGGATAGGGCGGAAACGTAGCCGGACTGCTTCCATCGTGGCTTCCAGGATTCCCATGCCTTTTTCCTCAAGGTCTTTGGCAAATTCGACAATCAGGATAGCGTTCTTTGCCGACAGTCCGATGGTAGCAATGAGACCAACTTTAAAGAAAACATCATTTGGCATACCGCGCAGATAAACGCCGATCAATGCGCCAATGACACCCAGGGGTACCACCATGAGCACAGCGACTGGAATCGTCGTACTTTCATACAGTGCTGCCAGGCACAGGAAGACCGCCAGGATGGAAAGCGCATACAGCATAGGTGCCTGGGAACCTGATTTCTGTTCCTCCAGCGATGTACCGGTCCATTCATAGCCAAAGCCTTCCGGCAGCTGCTTCATCAAGTTGACCATTTCATTCATTGCATCGCCGGAACTGTAACCATCAGCCGGTGTCCCGACAATACGCATTGCAGGGTAACCATTGTAACGGATCAGCTGAATCGGACCTTTCTCCCATTTGACTGTGCAGAACGAAGACAAAGGAACCATTGTGCCTGAGGCACTCTTGACAAACATACGGCCGAAGTCTTCCTGATTCACACGTTTATCTGCATCCAGCTGGACAATTACACGTTGTTGACGTCCTCTGCTGTCAAAGTCATTGACATAGTTTGAGCCAAATGCCGTAGAGAGTGAGGTATTGATTTCTGCAAAGGAAACCCCCAAGGCATTTGCTTTTTCACGGTCGATTTCCAGTTTCAGCTGAGGGGCGTTTTCCATGCCATCGAAACGGACGGTCTTGATGACAGGGCTTTCATTTGCCAATTTCATCAATTGATCGCGGGCGGCAACCAGTTTTTCATTACCTTGGCTGGAACGGTCTTGGAGACGGAAATTAAACCCGGTTTCCGTGCCGAGTTCCCTGATGGGTGGTGGACTCAATGGGAATACCAACGCATCCCTGATCTGGGAGAAGCGGGCGAAGGCGCGGCCGACAATGGCAGATGCTGAGTCATCTGAACCGCGCTCACTGAAATCCTTCAGGGTCACGAATGCCAGACCACCATTCTGTCCACTGCCTGAAAAGCTATGACCAACAACCGTAATCGTATTCTCGACAGCGGGTTCATTCATGAATTGATCTTCGACAACCTTTAAAGTTTCCAATGTTCTTGTCTGGGTGGCGCCAGCTGGCAACTGAAGGTTGGTGTACAGATAACCTTGGTCTTCATTTGGCAGGAACGAGGTCGGCAATTTCCAGAACATGAATCCCATGCAGACCACAATCGCACCATAAATCACCATGTAGCGTTTTGTACGGGTCAATACCTTACCAACCTGACTGCTGTAGGCATTGGTCATAATGTTGAATTTTCGGTTGAACCAACTAAAGAAACCTTTCTTTTTACCGTGAGCATCAGGTGAGACAGGTTTCAGGATGGTGGCGCACAGAGCAGGGGTCAGAGATAACGCCAGGAAAGCCGAGAACACCATAGAAGCAACCATCGTGATGGAAAACTGACGGTAGATATAACCGACTGAACCGCTGAAGAAAGCCATTGGGATGAAGACCGCTGTCAGCACAGTTGAAATACCGATAATGGCACCGGTAATCTGATCCATCGCCTTGCGGGTTGCTTCCTTGGGTGGCAGGCCTTCCTCCGCCATGATACGTTCTACGTTCTCCACCACCACAATCGCATCGTCAATCAGGATTCCGATAGAAAGCACCATGCCAAACATCGTCAGCATATTGATGGAGAATCCGCATGCTTTCATCACAGCCAGCGTACCCATCAAGGCAATCGGCACAACAATCGTCGGGATGATGGTATAGCGGAAGTTCTGTAGAAACAGGTACATAATCAGGAAAACCAGTACAACACCCTCAAACAATGTCTTGATTACCTCGTGGATTGATGCAGAAACAAATTTGGAAGTGTCATTCCCGATACGGTAGCTGACACCTTCTGGAAAATACTGCGCCAACTCCTCCATCTTGTCACGGATCAGTTGCATGGTTTCCATCGTGTTTGCTGTAGCGGAAGGCAGAATCCCGAAACCAGATATGGAATGACCATCCAAGCGGGCAAAGGTATCATAGGTCTGCCCGCCCAGTTCAACCCTGCCGACATCCTTGATCCGGACAGTGGAACCGTCAGTATTTGCCCGAAGGACAATATTTTCAAATTCTTCTTTGGTCTGTAGTTGTCCATGGACGTTTACGTTGGCCGTGAACGTTTCCATACCAGTGTTCGGTGGATTCGCAATAGCGCCAGGTGTAACCACAATATTCTGGTTTTTTACAGCAGTGGTTACATCAGCAGCTGTCAGATGGAAACCAGTCAGTTTGACAGGATCCAACCAGACGCGCATGGCTTTTTCAGTCCCAAACACTGTGGCATCACCGACCCCAGGAAGGCGTTTGATTTCGTATAACACATTGCGGTAAATCAAATCCCCCAAATCAATATCGCTCAATGAGCCATCTTCTGAAACCAGTGAAATGATTGCCAGATAATTGTTTCGGGCTTTATTGATGTCAATACCCTGCTGATTGACTGCATCTGGCAAACGGGATTCCACACGTTTCAGGCGGTTCAGCACATCAACAGATGCGAGTTCGACATCGGTTTCTGGTGTGAATGACAGGGTGATTTTGCCAGAACCGCTGGCAGATTCTGATTCAAAGTAATACAGCCCTGTCGCTCCGTTCATTTCCTGTTCGATAATGGAAATAACGCTGTCTTCAACGGTTTTTGCCGTTGCGCCTGGATAAGTGACTGAGACAGTGACCTGTGGTGGTGCAACACTTGGATACTGTGCCACAGGCAGGTTGAACATCGAAAGTAAACCACCCAGTGTAATGAAAATCGCAATCACCCATGCGAAGATTGGACGGTCAATGAAAAATCTAGCCATAAGAGGGAATCCTCATTATCTTTCAGTCAGCTTTTTGAGATGGCGGATTGCTGGTTTCCGTCGTTTTTATCAGTTTTCTCTTCAGTTTTTTCAGCAGGCGTAATACCTTGGACCTGGTCAGGAGTCTCTTTCTTCTCAGGATCCTGCCAAGGAACCGCTTTCACTTGGATTCCCGGTTTGATTTTCTGCAGACCTTCCACAATCACACGGTCACCAGGTTCAAGTCCTTCTTTGACAATGAAACGGGTTCCTGCCACTGCACCCGTGACAATCTTGCGGGATTCAACCTTGTTTTCGCTGTTCAGCACCATGACAGAATCGCCTTGGTTGGAATGAAGAACCGCCTGTTGAGGAACTGTGATGGCATTTTCATTGATAGCCTGTTCCAGCTTTGCCCGGACAAATGTGCCGGGTAGCAACAGACCTTTCGGATTCGGGAAGAGGGCACGGATAGAAACTTCACCGGTTGTCGGGTCAACAGTGATGTCAGAGAACAGCAATGTCCCTTTCTCTGAATATTCTGTACCATCTTCCAACTTCATAGTCACAGGGATACTGGCGTTGACATTCTGCAATGTGCCATTAAGCATATCCCGGCGCAGTTTCATCAGTTCTGAACTGGACTGGGTCAGGTTCAGGTACATCGGATCAATCTGCTGGACAGTGGCGAGCAGGGTTGGTTCATTTTGTCCGACCAATGCTCCCTCAGTGACCAATGCCCGACCTATACGACCAGTGATTGGAGAAAGGACATTCGCATATTCAAGGTTCAACCGCGCCTTGGCAAGGGTGGCTCGGGCGGCCTGGACATCGGCAGAAGCCTGTTTTGCGGCAGCAACCGCATCGTCATATTCCTGTTTGCTGATGGCATTGATGCCCACCAGCGGTCTATAACGTTTCAGCTTCAGGTCAACTTGGATTTTATTGGCTTCGGCATGCTTCAATGTTGCCTGGGCGCTTTGGACAGATGCCTGGTAATCACGGGGATCAATCCGGAACAGGATCTGCCCTTTTTTCACGATAGAACCTTCTTCAAAACACCGTTTCAGGACAACACCTGGCACTCGGGCGCGGATGTCCGCCATGCGGAAGGATTCCAGGCGGCCCGGCAGTTCGTTTTGGATGGCAAGACGTTCTGCCCCAATAACAATATAAGAGACTTCAGGCATCTGGACGGGGGCTTGAGGTTTCTGACCGCAGGCAGCCAAGACTGCCGTAGCTGTCAGGACAATGCCTGCAC
>JBJEXA010000207.1:0-1769 GCA_051885335.1 Oxalobacter sp.
AGACCCTGCTGTCTGGAACTATATCTGTTGACGCTAGTGGTGTAATGGTGTTGTCTGGCGAATATGGAAGTTACAAGGCAGATGCTTCCGATAAAGGTATAACTGGAGTAAGTTGATGTGGAAACGAAACATCCTTACTGGCGGTTTACTGATGTTTATCACCAGCATATGCCTTGCAAGGTACTTACATGAAAAATAATGGTTATTGAATTTTCGGTTTGCTATTGGGAACATGCTCCTGTTATTGTCAGTGATTGATTTGACCTAATACCTGCTTGACCGGCAATAAGATGACGGTATCTGCAGCGTTTTTTCCGTACAATGCCTTTATGGAAATGACTGTTGAGAAAATCCTGCAAAGCCAAGGGTTCGGGACCCGCCGCCAATGCCGTGATCTGGTTTTGAATGGCGATGTTGAGATTGATGGCAAAGTCTGTGAAGACCCATCGGAACGTTTTTTGACCGATGGACTGGTGTTCACTGTGGATGGTAAAACCTGGCTGTATCGAAAACACCTCTACCTGATGATGCATAAGCCGGAAGGGTATGAATGTTCGCATGAACCTCAGTATCATGCCAGTGTGTTTGCATTGGTGCCATGGCAATTCCTTAACCGCAACCTGCAATGTGTCGGGCGTTTGGATCAGGATACCACCGGATTGTTGCTGCTGTCGGATGATGGCCAGTTCATCCATCGCTATACCTCACCGAAAAAACATGTCCCCAAGGTTTACCGGCTTGCCTTGGCGGAGCCTATTTCTGAAACACAGGTTTCTGCTTTGATGTCAGGTGTTCAGTTGCGCCAGGAAAAGCAGGTCAGCAAGGCATTGTCTTGTCAGCCGTTGGGTACGGATGGTCTGGAAATGGCGATTGATGAAGGGAAATACCATCAGGTCAAACGGATGATGGCGGCGGTTGGTAACAGAGTGGTTGCTTTGCACCGTCATGCGATTGGCGGGTTGACCCTGCCGGGAGACCTTGATGTTGGGCAATGGCGTTATCTGACTGAAGACGATTTGCAGAAACTTGCCGAATTACGTATCCAGCAAGGGTGAAGATGATTTGATAGACAGAAGCTTTGTTGGAGAAACAGGGCTTTTTTATTTGTGGGTTTTCGTGTACCTTACCATATTTTCCCTGTCGGGTTTTTCCGGCAGCCTTATTGAAAACTGTCTATAACGATTCTTATTTCATAACTATGACTGCTCAAATCATCAGCGGTAACGAACTCGCAAAAAAAATCCGTGAAGATATTGCAAAACGTGCAGCGGCGCTGGCAGAAGCAGGGGTTGTCCCTGGCTTGGCGGTGATTCTGGTAGGTGATGACCCGGCATCTTCTGTGTACGTTCGCAATAAAGAAAACGCTTCCGTCAAGAATGGTATCCGTTCCATCATGGAAAAATACCCTGAAGACTTTTCTGAAGAAGCTTTGTTGGAACGTATCCGTGTGCTGAATGCGGATCCTTCGGTCCATGGCATTTTGGTTCAGCTGCCTTTGCCGAGACATATTGACACCCGCAAGGTCATTGATGCGATTGCACCGGAAAAGGACATGGACTGTTTCAGTGTTTTCAATACCGGGATGCTGATGATTGGTGAACCCCGTATCAAGCCGTGTACACCATTCGGTGTGATGAAGATGCTGGAATCCGTCAATTACCCGATCCGTGGTGCCCGTGCGGTGATTGTCGGTGCTTCCAATATTGTTGGTAAGCCGATGTCTATGCTGCTGCTGCAGGCAGGTGCGACAGTGACTATCTGCAATTCCA
>JBJEXA010000208.1:0-1755 GCA_051885335.1 Oxalobacter sp.
CCGTTTCCTGCGCAATGCAGCATTCCTGGCGCTCGCCACTACTTCCCTTGCCTGGGCAGCATCTACCCCTGAATCTGTCATTAAGAATCATTTCAAGACATATCTCGGCCAAACACCGGATGAAGTGCGGGAAACGGATTATGGCAACCTGTATGAGGTCCGGTTGGGAACGGATATTGTCTATTCTGACCCGAATGGCCTGTACCTGATTGCTGGCAATGTCTTTGACCTGCAATCGAAAAAGAACCTGACGGAAGAACGGGTTGACCAAGTTTCCAAGATTGATTTCAGTACCCTGCCAAAACAACTTGCGATCAAGATTGTCAAAGGGGATGGCTCAGCCCAAATGGCGGTTTTCTCAGACCCGAACTGTGGACATTGCAAATATCTGGAGAAGAACCTGCAGAAGGTGAACAATGTAACCATTTACCTGTTTCCGATGACGATGCTGTCAGACAGTTCGAAGACCCTTTCAGAAAATGCCTGGTGTTCTGACAATCCAATGAAAGCCTGGCAGGACTGGATGCTCAATGGTGTGAAACCGGTAAAGACTAAAGTCTCCTGTTCTCTGCCAGCAAAAGAAATCAAGCAGCTGGCAGACGATTTGGGTATCCGCGGTACCCCGATGATTTTCTTCTCAGACGGTACCCGTGTGCCGGGCGCAGTGGAAGCTCAGGATATCAACTTCAAACTGAAAACCCTGAGATAACTCTCATCCAAGGCAGATCAATGAAACAGGATGCCTATCATCTGGCATGATGGTTGTCCTGTTTTTTTGTCTCTGTTGGTTTCTTCATATAAGATAATTCTTTTGCGGCAGAATCCGCTGATATGCTTTTTAATCCTGCCGGTTTCAGACAACCTCCGGCATTTTTCTGTTGATTATGACGACTATAACTATGAGTGAGACGGAACGCCGTCTCCGCAACATCTTATCAAAACGCATCATGGTGCTTGACGGTGCGATGGGTACGATGATCCAGCGTTACAAACTGACTGAGGAAGATTACAGGGGCGGTCCAAACGGCCGTTTCATCAACTGGAAACCAGATGACCTGGCAAAGGGTGAACGTGAACTGTTTGTGAAAGGCAACAATGAACTGCTGTCACTGACCCAGCCACAGATCATCCGCGAAATCCACGACCAGTACCTGGAAGCCGGGGCGGACATCATTGAGGCAAATACGTTCAGCGCCACGACCATCGCCCAAGCGGATTACCATATGGGCTTCCTGGTGGATGAAATGAATGAGCAATCGGTGAAGATTGCCCGTGAAGCCTGTGACCGCTATTCAACGTCGGATAAACCCCGTTTTGTGGCAGGTTCCATAGGTCCAACTCCTCGTACAGCTTCCATCTCGCCAGATGTCAATGACCCAGGTGCTCGTAACATTACGTTTGATGAATTGGTGACAGCCTACCTGCAGCAGGTCCGTGCACTGGCAAAAGCCGGGGTGGATATCCTGCTGGTTGAAACGGTGTTTGATACTTTGAACTGCAAGGCGGCACTGTTTGCAATTGACACATATTTCGAGGAATCCGGCAAGACCCTGCCAATCATGATTTCCGGCACGGTGACCGATGCCTCCGGACGTATCTTGTCCGGTCAGACGGTGGCAGCATTCTGGTATTCAGTGCGTCATATCAAACCGCTGACCATCGGGCTGAACTGTGCGCTTGGTGCTGCGATGATGCGTCCTTATATTGAAGAGCTTTCACGAATTGCTGAAACGCATGTTTGTCTGTACCCCAATG
>JBJEXA010000209.1:0-7486 GCA_051885335.1 Oxalobacter sp.
GTCCACGTCGCCAGGTCAGCATCAGAGTGAACAGTATTGTCGCAAGTGCCAAGGGAAACCAGCCACCATTGGCGATTTTGATGACATTGGAGCTAAACAGGAAGATATCGCCGATGAAGAAGCAGATGACCAGCAACAGAGAAAGAACGACATTGCATTTCCAATGGTTGTGCATGACGAAGAACAGCAGGAGTGTGGTGATGGTCATGGTGCCTGTCACGGCAATCCCATAAGCGCCGGCGAGATTTTCAGATGAACCGAAGAGCAGGACGGCGATTAGCACAACCGTCATCTGAAGCCAGTTGACGGTTGGCATGTAAACCTGTCCGATTTCTGATTCAGAGGTATGCACTACTTTCATGCGGGGTAGCAGTCCAAGACCAATTGCCTGACGGGTGACAGAAAATGCCCCTGAGATGGTTGCTTGGGATGCAACGACAACAGCGATGGTGGAAAGGGCAATCAGGGGGTAGATGCTCCATGTGCCAAGCTGTTGGAAGAAAGGATTGACAATGGCGGCTGGGTTTGCGATGAGCAGTCCTCCTTGTCCCATATAGTTGATGGCCAATGCTGGGAAGACAATGAAGAACCAAGCATAGCGGATGGGCATTGGGCCAAAATGTCCCATGTCTGCGTAAAGCGCCTCAGCACCGGTCAGTGCCAGGACAATAGCGCCCAGTGCGATGAAGGCGATGCTTGGGCTGGTCTTGATAAATTTGATGGCAAACCAAGGATTCACTGACTGCAGGATGACCGGTGCACGGATGATGTTGATGATGCCCATAGCTGCCAAAGAGCCGAACCAGAGCAGCATTAGGGGACCTATCCATTTGGCAATGCCTTCTGTCCCTTTTGACTGAACAGAATAAAGGATAACTAGGATGACAATGGTAAGGGGAACCACATAGGGTTTGAAGAAGGGCGTGGCGACTTCAAGACCTTCCATGGCTGATAGGGTAGAAATAGCAGGGGTGATAACACTGTCACCATAAAACAGCGAGGCGCCGAAAACACCCATCAACAGCAGGATCCGATACCAGAGCGGGCGTCCTTTCGGGAGGGATGTATGGACTAATGCCAGCAATGCAAGGATGCCTCCTTCACCACGGTTGTCGGCCTTGAGCATCAGGTAGACATACTTGAGCCCGACAACCAAGATCAGCCCCCAGATGATCAGCGAGACAATTCCGATGATGTTATCAGGAATCAAGGCAAGCGCGTTCCCTTCCCCGAAGACTGCCTTCATGGTGTAAAGCGGGCTTGTACCGATGTCCCCGTAGACAACACCGACTGCTGCGACGGTCATGGCTGCCATGCTGTGTTTTGCCGATTTAACAGACAAGAGAACCCTTTTTTTCTGGAAAACACTCACAATAGGACAATTTGCACAGAATTGCAACTAAATGGCGTTTATTTTTGACTAATTGAAGTAATCATAATTTTGAACCGTTTCCAACACATTGTTTCCAGAAAGTTCCTGATAGATGGAGGGGTATATAGAAGTGGTTCTTTGGCTGGTCAATCACTGTTTTGGTCAGAAGATTTGCAGAACTTTGTCTCACATGATATTTTCATCCTTTTTATGACAGGGGGAAACGGTAGTCTGCTTTTTCCCGTAACAGGAATAGATTCCATGGCTCAATATGTTTTTACAATGAACCGGGTTGGCAAGGTTGTGCCACCTAAACGTCAGATTCTAAAAGATATTTCGCTATCCTTTTTCCCCGGGGCAAAGATTGGGGTATTGGGGCTTAACGGTGCAGGTAAATCAACTCTTCTGAAAATCATGGCGGGTGTGGATAAAGATATCTTGGGTGAAGCGCGTCCCATGCCTGGTCTGAAAATCGGTTATATGCCCCAGGAGCCGCAGCTTGATCCTGACCAGTCTGTTCGGGAGGCAGTTGAATCCGGTCTTGGCGAGGTGATAGATGCCCAGAAGCAGTTGGATGCTGTTTATGCGGCTTATGCAGAGCCTGATGCTGATTTTGATAAACTGGCTGCGGAACAGGCCCGTCTTGAGGCGATTGTTGCAGCAGGGGATGGCAATAATATTGAACAGCAGATGGAGGTTGCCGCTGATGCGTTGCGCCTGCCACCATGGGATGCCAAGATCGGTATTCTTTCTGGTGGTGAGAAACGTCGTGTTGCATTATGTCGGCTGCTACTGTCGAAGCCCGATATGCTGCTGCTTGATGAACCGACAAACCATCTGGATGCTGAGTCTGTCGAATGGCTGGAACAGTTCCTGCACCGTTTTCCAGGAACAGTTGTTGCAATTACCCATGACCGTTATTTCTTGGACAATGCTGCTGAATGGATTTTGGAGCTGGATCGTGGTTACGGGATTCCATGGAAAGGCAATTACAGCTCTTGGCTTGATCAGAAAAGTCTGCGGCTGAAACAGGAGGAACAGAAAGAGTCTGCCCGCCAGAAGACCATAGCCAAAGAACTGGAATGGGTGCGCCAGAATCCGAAAGGACGGCAGGCAAAGAGCAAAGCCCGTCTAACCCGTTTTAGCGAATTGTCTGAATATGAATACCAGAAACGGAATGAGACGCAGGAAATCTTTATTCCTGTGGCGGAACGTTTGGGTAATGATGTCATTGAATTTAAGCATGTCAGTAAGGGTTTTGGTGACCGCTTGTTGATTGATGACCTGAGCTTTATTATCCCTGCCGGTGCAATTGTCGGGGTTATCGGACCAAACGGTGCCGGTAAGTCCACCTTGTTCAAGATGATTGCTGGGAAGGAACAGCCTGATGCCGGTGAAATCACTCTTGGCAAGACAGTCCGAATGGCGATGGTTGACCAGTCACGGGAATTCCTGTCGAACGATAAGTCGGTGTTTGAAGAAATCGGTGATGGCAATGATTTGATTACTGTCGGCAAGTTTGAGATGCATGCCCGGGCGTATCTGGGACGTTTCAATTTCAAGGGCAGTGATCAGCAGAAGAAGGTGGGAACCCTTTCCGGCGGAGAACGTGGTCGCTTGCATCTGGCAAAAACGTTGATGCAGGGCGGTAATGTGCTGTTGCTTGATGAACCTTCCAATGACTTGGATGTTGAGACCCTCCGCGCATTGGAAGATGCTTTGCTTGAATTTGCCGGTACGGTGATTGTTGTGTCGCATGACAGGTGGTTTCTTGACAGGATTGCTACCCATATCTTGGCATTTGAAGGGGATTCCCAGGTGAATTTCTTTGAGGGCAATTACCAGGAATATGAAGCAGATAAGCGTAGACGCTTGGGTGAGGCCGCCGCTGCACCGAAGCGTCTGCGTTATAAACCGATTTCCCGTTAGGCGGTGACAGCCTGTTGCAAAAAGTTTCTATTTTGGGCAGGCAGGAGATTAAAATAAAGTGTTGATATGGCAAAAACGGATGGTACTGTGTCCAATATCGCTGAAATACATGGCCTTGTTTTCGGTTATGGCGAACGGATGATTCTTTCTGACTTGGATATGACTTTCCCAAAGGGGAAGGTCATTGCTGTGATGGGTATATCAGGATCAGGGAAAACAACCATCCTCCGGCTGCTGGGTGGATTGATTACTCCACAGAAGGGGGAAGTGATTATTGGCGGTGATCGGTTGGAAACCATGGATACGGCAAAGCTTTACCGTCAGCGTCGGCAGATGGGCATGTTGTTCCAGCATGGTGCATTGTTCACGGATCTTTCTGTTTTTGACAATGTAGCATTTCCATTGCGTGAACAGACCGATCTGCCGGAAGAATTGATCCATGACCTTGTCCTGATGAAACTGGATGCCGTTGGTCTGCGCAGTGCTGCATGGTTGATGCCATCAGAGATTTCAGGAGGGATGGCAAGACGTGTCGCCCTTGCACGTACTATTGCCCTTGATCCACAGCTGATTCTTTATGATGAGCCTTTCACGGGGCTGGATCCTATTTCCATGGGGGTGACATCAAACCTGATCAGGCGGCTGAACGATGTCCTCCAGTCAACAACGGTGCTGGTTTCGCATGATGTGCCTGAGACTTTTTCCATTGCAGATTATGTCTATTTCCTGTCAGAAGGCAAAATCATTGCCCAGGGAACCCCGACAGAAATGGAACAGTCCACTAATCCCTTTGTCTATCAGTTTGTCCATGCAGAGATGGATGGACCTGTAGCATTCCATTATCCTGGTCAGTCGATGGCTGTTGACCTTGGCTTGGAGAAGGCATTATGAATATGCTGGCAGAACTGGGGTATAAGACCCGGCAGGTGGTATCCAGTGTTGGTTATGCTACAAGGCTTTTCCTGTCTGTTGTCCAGGCATTTTTCCGCCTATTGGCAAGGCCGCGCCTGATTACAGACCAGATTTTCTACATTGGCAACAGGTCATTGGTCATCATCACGGTATCGGGTCTGTTTGTCGGTTTTGTCCTAGGGTTGCAGGGATATTATGTGTTGGTCCGTTATGGTTCGGAGCAGGCACTTGGCATTCTGGTTGCTTTGGCATTGACTCGTGAATTGGGACCTGTTGTTACGGCCTTGCTTTTTGCCGGTCGTGCAGGAACATCGCTCACCGCCGAAATCGGGCTGATGAAAGCCGGAGAACAGTTGACGGCCATGGAGATGATGGCTGTCGATCCTGTGAAGCGTATCCTGGCGCCCCGTTTTTGGGCCGGTGTCGTTTCCATGCCGCTGCTTGCCATTCTCTTCAATGCCGCAGGTATCATCGGCGGCTATATTGTTGGGGTGTCATTGATCGGTGTGGATGACGGAGCTTTCTGGTCACAGATGCAAGAAGGTGTTGATGTCTGGGACGATATCGGCAATGGGATTATTAAAAGTGTAGTGTTTGGTTTTGCGGTGACGTTCATGGCCCTGTATCAGGGGTATGAGTCCCGACCGACACCGGAAGGTGTGTCAGGTGCGACAACCCGTACTGTGGTACTGTCGTCATTGTTGATCTTGTGGTTGGATTTCATCATGACAGCCTTGATGTTTAATTAAGTCAACGGATAAATCGGGTTTTGCTCTTTTTCCTTATGTCTTTATAATTGAGAGTGGATTTATCTAACGCGTAGAGAAAGAGGTAGCTATGCAACGTAAGTCATTCGACATCTGGGTTGGACTTTTTGTCCTGCTGGGTGCCGTTGCGCTCTTGTTCCTTGCCCTGAAGGCAGGCAATATGAGTTCCTTTTCGTTTGAGAAAACCTATCCTTTGAAGGCGAAGTTCAGCAATATCGGTGGGCTGAAGCCAAGAGCACCAGTCAAAAGTGCCGGTGTGGTTGTCGGTCGTGTTGCCGACATCTCTTTTGACAACAAGGATTACCGTGCGGTTGTTACCATTGAACTGCAGCAGAAATATGCTTTTCCCAAAGATGGGACCAGTGCAAAGATCCTGACTTCCGGTTTGCTGGGTGAGCAGTATATCGGTCTTGAAATTGAACCTGGTGACCCGTCCATAGAACATCCAAGCTTGGCTCCAGGCGATGAAATCATCCGGTCTGAAGATGCGATGGTCTTGGAGAAACTGATTGATGCCTTGGTGGCATCGAAAGCCGGTGAATGAAGGGATACTTATGAGACGCTTTGTCAAATCATTGATTGCGATAGCGGCAGCTTTGCCTCTGGCGGCAGGTCAGGCTATGGCAGAAACACCCGATGATGTACAGGCTCCTGGCAATAGCCGGGTTTCCAATTCAGGGCGGCCTGTCGAGGCAGTTGTGGAAGAAGGGCCGAGTGATACCTTTGAAGGTTACAACCGTGCCATGTTCTCCTTCAATGAGGGGTTTGATGACTATATCTACAGACCCGTTGCAAAAGGTTATACCAAAGTGGTTCCGGAACCAATACGCAAGGGGGTGACCAATTTCTTTGGCAATATCCGTGATGTCTGGTATGCCGCCAACCATTTCATGCAGGGCAATGCTGAGCGGGGTGTCAAGGATCTTGCCCGTGTGACGGCAAACACCATTTTTGGTATTGGGGGGCTGATTGATGTGGGCACTACCATGCATATTGAGAAGGAAAAGGCCGATTTCGGTCAGACCTTGGGTATCTGGGGAGTTGGTTCCGGTCCTTATGTTGTCCTGCCAATCCTGGGGGATTCGACAGTCCGCGATACCATTGCGTTGCCAGCTGAATGGTATGGGGACCCATGGTCTTATGTCCGTAAAATTCGTGTCCGTAATGTCGGTTTAGTTATCCGTGCAGTCAACTATCGTGCCAATCTGCTGGACGCTTCTGATTTTGTTGATGAGGTTGCCCTAGATAAATATGAATTCAGAAGGGATGCTTACCTGCAGCGTCGTCGTGCAATGATTGAAGGTAAGTCCACTGCCGCATGGGAAACCCAGACATCAGACCCATTCATCAATCCGGTGGCAAATGCGGCAGAGTTGAGGAATGTACATGGAACAGATGTCCCTGTCGTCATTCCAGATGCTTCTGCGCCATCTGTCCCGCAGACAGTACCCGTTGAGGCCTCTGCTTCTGAAAAGGCAATTGAGACATCCCCTGTTCCTGTGTCTGCTGAACAGGCAAAATGATTGCATTGACTTGAAGGATAGAAAATGAAAAGTATCAAACGATGGTTCTTTGCTTTGACAGCATTTGCTCTGTTGGCTTTCGCATCCGCAGCACAGGCGCAGTCTGCTCCAGATGGTGTTGTCAATACTATTAAACAGAGTGTGCTTTCCGCTGCCCGCAATGCACCGAAAGGGTTGTCTCCAGCTCAGATCAACAGCCTTGTTCGTAACAATATTGCGCCGTATGTTGATTTTGAGGCAGCTGCTTCTGTTGCTTGTGGACAGTATTGGTATCAGGCAACAGACCGCCAGAAAAACCGCATCACTGCTGAATTCAAAGAGCTGCTGATCCGTTCCTATTCCAAGGCATTGGGCAAGGTCAACAGCAAGACAACGATGGAAGTTTATCCGGTTGTTTACAATGCCAACAATACGGCAACAGTTTCTGCCCGTGTCAACAACGATGGAAAGCCGATGACATTGCATTTCGGCTTGACGGCAAAGTCAGGCAGTTGGAAAATTTTTGATGCGAATTTTGCCAATATCTGGTTGATTTCCTCCTCATTCAAGACCCAGTTTACCGGGATTATCAAGAAATCCGGCATCGATGGTCTGATTGCCAATCTGGCAAAGAAAAACGGTCATTGACAGGAGCGGGGGCTGCATGGCTTTTGCTGTAACAGCACTTGATTTCACCAATGCCAAAGCCCTTCTCCAGAAAGGGCTTGATGCTGTTTCCCGGGGTGAGGATGACTATGACCTTGGGGCGTTGGTACAGGTGGATTCTGCCAGTGTCGCGGTTATGCTTGCATGGCAGTGTGCCGCTGTCAGGTCAGGAAGGAGGCTCCGTTTCTTGAATGTTCCTCCTGGGCTGGTCAATCTGGCTGATCTCTATGGCGTGACGGAATTGCTAGGACTGACCGGACACGCTGTTGTCTCCTGAATGCCTCCATCTGGAGGCTTTTCTGGTTCTTTGAGTGTCAGAAATCCTTATGAATGCCATA
>JBJEXA010000210.1:0-1749 GCA_051885335.1 Oxalobacter sp.
CAACTTGCCGGAGTTTTGGCTGGTTTTTTCCTGCTGGTTTCGGAGTGGGAGGGAAACAATGTTGGCAAATCAGACACATTGGACATTTTGTGTTTCCTTCAGCCAAACTTGATAGGAAAACGCATTTACTTCTGGCTATTATCTTGCAATAATGGGCAGGCTGTGATGGCGGGACTCCGTAGGGTATGCCATCATGGTTTCCAGGCAATGGACAATCGCTTTCCTGCGCAATGGGGGTGTGGGACTGGTTGATCATCGCCTGCGGTATGCACAGCGTTTGACTGTGCACTGATATCAATATTGATTGTTTATTTTTTGATTGGATCTTTCAAAATGGCACAGACTCTTCAAGAATTCCTCGATGGCGTGAAACAGCGCGATCCGCATCAACCAGAATTCCATCAGGCAGTGACCGAAGTGATGGAAAGCATGTGGCCTTTCATTGAGGCAAATCCAAAATACCAGAGCCAGGAACTCCTGCGCCGTCTGGTTGAACCAGAACGCATCATCCAGTTCCGTGTATCCTGGGTAGATGACAATGGTCAGGTTCAGGTCAACCGTGGTTACCGTATCCAGCACAGCTCGATGATCGGTCCTTACAAAGGCGGCCTGCGCTTCCATCCATCCGTCAACCTGTCTATCCTGAAATTCCTGGCTTTTGAACAGACCTTCAAGAACGCATTGACCACATTGCCGATGGGGGCTGGCAAAGGCGGTTCCGACTTTGATCCAAAAGGCAAGAGCGATAATGAAATCATGCGTTTCTGCCAGGCATTTGTTTCCGAACTGTTCCGTCATGTCGGTGCAGATACCGACGTTCCAGCCGGTGACATCGGGGTCGGTGGCCGTGAAGTCGGTTTCATGACCGGTATGTACAAGAAACTGGCCAACCGTACAGACTGCGTCTTTACAGGTAAAGGGCTGGCATTCGGCGGTTCCCTGATCCGTCCTGAAGCAACCGGTTACGGTACCGTTTACTTTGTTGAAGAAATGCTGAAACGTGTCGGCAAAGATCTGAAAGGTCTGCGTGTTTCTGTCTCCGGTTCCGGTAACGTTGCCCAGTATGCAGTTGAAAAAGCCCTGCAGTTGGGTGCCAAGGTTGTCACCGTTTCCGATTCCAATGGTACCGTGGTTGACGAAGAAGGCTTTACCCCGGAAAAACTGGCGAAGCTGATGGAAATCAAGAACGTCAACTATGGCCGTTGCAGTGAATACGCTGCGGCAGTCGGTGCGAAATACTATCCAGACGCACGCCCATGGTTTGTGCCTGTTGATGTTGCATTGCCATGTGCAACCCAGAACGAGCTGGATGAAAGCGATGCGAAGACCCTGATTGCGAACGGCGTCATCTGCGTTGCAGAAGGTGCGAACATGCCTTCCACCATCGAAGCAGCTAAACTGTTTGAAGAAAAAGGTGTGCTGTATGCACCGGGCAAGGCTTCCAATGCTGGTGGTGTCGCAACCTCTGGCCTGGAAATGTCCCAGAATGCCATCCGCCTGTCCTGGACCCGCGAAGAAGTCGATCAGAAACTGAACGGCATCATGAAAGCCATCCACGAACAGTGCGTCAAATACGGTACCCGTCCAGACGGTTCTGTCAGCTATATCACCGGTGCCAACGTTGCCGGTTTCGTCAAGGTTGCAGATGCCATGCTGGCACAGGGGGTTATCTGATTTTTTCAGAGACCGTTCTCTTGCAGGAAAGACCCGCCTCGGCGGGTCTTTTCGCTATGGGGGGGGGATTCTGGT
>JBJEXA010000211.1:0-7473 GCA_051885335.1 Oxalobacter sp.
GATGAAGCAAAACACAAACTGGCTGACTTGAAACAGCGTATCATCAACAACGCAGCCTCCTTTGAAGAACTGGCCAAAACCTATTCCAACGATACCTCTGCAAGCCGAGGAGGGGACTTAGGCTGGATCTATCCAGGCGATACAGTCCCTGAGTTTGAAAAGGCCATGATGGCATTGAACATTGGTGAAATCAGTGACCCCGTTGAGACCCAATTTGGTTTCCATCTGATTCAAGTTCTTGAAAAGAAAATGGATGACGTTTCCCAAGAACGTAAACGGGCTGCAGCCAAACAGCAGATCCGGGAACGTAAAATTGCAGAAGAAACCTCAGAATGGCTCCGCCAGCTACGGGACCGGGTCTATGTTGAATACCGTCTGGACAATCAGGAACGATGACTGCACGTCCTATTATCGCCATCACAACCGGAGAACCGACTGGAATTGGACCTGAAATCGCCATCCGTGGTGCAGTGGACTGTCTGGACAGCATTCAGCCGGTCCTGATTGGAGACTACCATCAGCTTGCCAATTTAGCTCAGCAGATGGATATTGGTGCATTGGTACGCCGACTGCCTGCAGGCAACCTCTCCAGAACAGAAATAGAAGCTCTTTCCGGAAATCTCATCATTATTGACAGACCATTGACCGTCCCGCCTATTCCTGGGCAGCTGGATGCCCGGAACGCAACAGCCATCCTGTCATTCATGGACATCGCCATTGATGGTGCTCTGAATGGTCTCTTTGATGCCGTGGCCACGGCCCCAGTCCAGAAAAGCATCATCAACGATGCCGGCATCCCCTTCACCGGACACACCGAGTATTTTGCAGAAAAAACCCAGACAGAACGGGTAGTAATGATGCTTGCCGGAAAACTCCCGCAAATGCCCGGACTACCGCCTGATACCATGCTGCGCGTTGCCCTTGCCACAACCCATCTACCCCTGAAAGCCGTATCAGAAACCATTACAGTCGATGGATTGATTGAAACAGTCATCATCATCCATAAAGACCTGAAAAGACGTTTTGGCATATCATCTCCTCATATCCTGATGACCGGGCTCAATCCTCACGCAGGTGAAAACGGTTATCTGGGCATGGAAGAGATCGAAATCCTCACCCCAGCCATCCAGCATCTGAAACAGCTGGGCATCAATATTACTGGTCCCTATCCTGCAGACACCCTTTTCCAACCCCATTTCCTTGAAAAGGCCGACTGCGTCCTGGCAATGTACCATGACCAGGGATTACCCGTCCTGAAATACGCTACCTTCGGTCATGGAGTCAACATCACATTGGGTATGCCCATCATCCGGACATCCGTTGACCATGGCACAGCCTTGGATATCGCAGCCCAGGGACTAGGCATAGCCAATGCCGGCAGCATGTCGGTTGCCCTGAAAATCGCTGCTGACATGGCAACCAACACCATTCAAGCCTCATGAAACATATTCCCCGCAAACGGTTCGGCCAGAACTTCCTGAAAGACCCGTCAGTCTTGGATGCCATCATTGATGCCATCGATCCCAGACCAGAAGACACTACGATTGAAATCGGTCCTGGTATGGGTGCCATGACAGAACGTCTGTTACTCCATCTGAAACAATTGGATGCCGTGGAATTGGACCGTGACCTGGTATCTTTCCTTCAAAAAAAATTCAAGAACAGCCCCCTCACCATCCATCAAGGTGATGCGTTGGTCTTTGACTTCCTGTCGATCCAGCGCCATCCAGAGAAAAAACTCCGGATTGTCGGCAACCTGCCATACAACATCTCAACCCCCCTGCTTTTCCATCTGATGGCTTTTGCAGACCATGTCAGAGACCAGCATTTCATGCTGCAGAAAGAAGTCGTTGAGCGGATGGCTGCTAAACACGGTTCAAAAGCCTATGGCAGACTTTCCATCATGCTCCAATGGCGCTACGACATCGACATGCTGTTTATCGTTCCGCCAACAGCTTTTGAACCGGCACCCAAAGTTGATTCCGCCATCGTAAGGATGATCCCAAAAACATCCCCTATCCCCTGCAGCCTTGAAAACCTGTCCAAGGTCGTTACCCAGGCATTCTCCCAACGGCGGAAAATCATCCGCAACACCTTGGCGCCACTGTTTTCAGAAACAGAACTGGAACAGTCAGGCATTGACCCGGCAAAACGCCCCGAACAACTGACATTGGAACAATTTATCACCCTATCCAACCAACTGCTGGAACCACAGGAAAACAGTCAATCCAAACAGCCCTACCAACAGGATTCCCGCACAAAAAGATAGAGACACTTTAGACTAGAAAACCTTTGTCCCAATCCACCAGCCAATTGCTGACATCGCCGCAGCAGCCGGAATCGTCAGGATCCACGCCCAGACAATATTACCGGCTACTCCCCAGCGGACAGCAGACAGCCGCTTGGAAGCACCAACTCCGACAATGGCCCCTGTAATAGTATGGGTCGTTGAAACAGGAATACCCAAAGCCGTCGCCATAAACAATGTCAAGGCCCCGCCTGTTTCAGCACAGACACCGCCAACAGGTTTCACCTTAGTAATCTTCTGTCCCATCGTCTTCACAATGCGCCATCCACCGAACAGCGTTCCAAAACCGATGGCACCATAACAGGAAATAATTACCCATAATGGCAGATGGTCGGCTGTTGTGGCATAACCGGAAGCTATCAACAGCATCCAGATCAGCCCCATCGTTTTCTGTGCATCATTGCCACCATGTCCCAGACTGTACAGGGACGACGTGAACAGCTGGATACGACGGAACCAACGGTCAACTGTTCTTGGTGCTGCCCGAACAAACAGCCAAGAAATGAGCAGCATCATAAACGAGCCGAACACGAACCCCAACACCGGCGAAATCACGATAAAAGCAACAATCTTCAAGATACCGCTGGCAATCAGTGAACTTGCACCACTTTTGGCCAAAGCAGAACCAATCAACCCCCCGACCAAGGCATGGGAAGAAGAAGAAGGAATCCCGTAATACCAAGTAATGATATTCCAGGCAATGGCACCGAACAGGGCACCGAACACAATATAATGATCCACAATGGATGCATCAACGATACCCTTCCCAATAGTTGTCGCAACATGCAGGTCAAAAATGAAAATCGCAATAACATTCATGAATGCGGCAACACCCACCGCCACCTGCGGCTTCAGGACCCCGGTAGAAACAACCGTTGCAATCGCATTCGCCGCATCGTGGAAACCATTCATGAAATCAAACAGCAATGCCATGCCGACAATGATGATAATGACCGTTAGACTGACATGTATCGCCTGCATAATCCCCTACCTTGGATAATCAATCCAGAAAACCGTTTATTCCCGGGCATGCCATCAAGCATTCTCAATAACAATACCCTCAACAATATTGCCAACCTCTTCACAGATATCACAGACATTTTCCAACAGCTCATACAAAGCCTTCAGCTTGATCAATGTACGGACATCTGACTCATTGCGGAAAAGATTGGACATCGCCTCATAAGTGACATGGTCATTCTCAGTCTCAAGCTGATCAACCTGCTCACAAAGCGCCAGGATCTTCGGAGCATTCTTCATATTGTTCAGCATGGAAACCCCTTCCTTGACCTTCTCACAACTGATGAGGCAAAGCTCTGCCAGACGGAAAGCCTCTGGCGTAATGACTTCGATGTTATATAGGGAGACCGCCTGAGCCGAATCCTCAATCAGGTCAATGATGTCATCCATCCGGGAAATCAACCGATGGATATCATCCCGGTCTAAAGGTGTGATGAACGTCTTGCGCAGCGCCCTGACAGTTTCACGCGTCACCTCATCCGCCTGCTGCTCAATATTCTCAATGGTGTGCATCCGCCGTTCAAAATTGTCAGCAGAATCCCGCATCAATTCGAGCAGTTCCGTCGCCGCATTGACACACAGCTCCGCATGCATATTGAACAAGTCAAAGAACTTCGCTTCTTTGGGCATCAATTTTCCAAACATCCCTGCTCCTTTTTTCCATCATCCAACATATCGGACACTGCGCTGTTCATAGCGTTTTTTAGCCGCCGTAATCCATATTGCCGGCATAATTGTCAAATTTTGTATATTGTCCAAGGAAAGTCAGCCTGACACTGCCGATTGGACCATTACGCTGCTTTCCGACAATGATTTCCGCAATCCCCTTATCAGCGGTATCCGGATTGTAAACCTCATCGCGGTAAATAAATAAAATCAGGTCTGCATCCTGTTCAATCGCCCCGGATTCCCGCAAATCTGACATTACAGGACGCTTGTTGGGACGCTGCTCAACAGAACGGTTCAGCTGCGACAGCGCAATCACTGGACAGTTCAGCTCTTTCGCCAACGCCTTCAGCCCTCGAGAAATCTCAGAAATCTCCGTCGCCCGGTTTTCACCCGCACTGCTCGGTGACATCAACTGGAGGTAATCAATGATAATCAACCCCAATTGACCGCACTGCTTTGCCAACCGCCTTGCCCTTGCCCTGAGCTCGATACTGTTCAGCGCCGGTGTCTCATCAACAAAAAGCGGCGCATCATTCATCTTGCCCATCGCAAAAGTCAGCTTGTCCCAGTCGCTATCCTGAAGCCGTCCGGTACGGAGACGATGCTGGTCCAATCGACCGACAGATCCCAACATACGGCTTGCCAGCTGGGCACCGCTCATTTCCATTGAAAAAACACAGACAGGCAACTGCTGCTCTATCGCCACATACTCTCCGATATTGACAGAGAAAGCCGTTTTCCCCATTGACGGACGCCCCGCCACAATCACCAAGTCTCCCGGCTGCAGACCAGAAGTCATCCGGTCCAAGTCAATGAATCCCGTTGGAATACCGGTGATCTCGCTGTCGCTCTCGCTGTTGTACAGCTCCTCAATCCGTTCAGCCACACCAGACAATAGATGATTGATAGACTGGAACCCCTGTGTTTCCCGACTGCTTTCTTCCGCAATCGCAAAAATACGGGTCTCTGCCTCATCAAGGATCTGCTTGACATCCTTGCCCCGTGTCTGGAACGCATTGGCGGAAATCTCATCAGACACCGTAATCAGTTGCCTTAAGATACTTCGGTCCCGCACAAGCTGTGCATAATGCCGGATATTTGCTGCCGATGGCGTATTCCTTGCCAGCGAATTCAAATATTCCAGACCACCTGCCTCATCCGCCTTGCCTGATGCCTGCAACGACTCAAAAACCGTAATGACATCCGCCGGCTTCGATGCAGCAACCAGACGGACAATGTGCTGAAAAATCAGGCGATGGTCGAAACGATAGAAATCGTCTTCTTTCAAGAATCCACCGAGGCGGTCCCAAGCAGAATTATCCAGCAACAATCCTCCCAGCACCGACTGTTCCGCCTCAATCGAATGCGGTGGGGTACGGAGGGACTCTAACTGTAAGTCTGTCGTTGGCATTATTCAATCTATTCTCCCTTGTATAATTATACCAAAAAGGAGAACTCCAAACGCTTGAAAGCTGTTTATTTCCGATATCTTAGCATCAAAGCAGCATGAAACAGCAACCGGCAATCACCGTTGGTGTCAGCGCATAGAGAAACAATAACAATGGACTGATAGACTGATGTTCAAACGTATTCTTCAGCAACGAAAAACTGACCGGATTCGGAGCATTGGCAATTACCGTTAACCCTCCACCTGTCACCGCACCGGCGACCAATGCATACTTGCTGACATCCGAAAGATCCTCAACCAAAGACCCCAGATAAGTCAGGGCTGCATTGTCAGTGATTGCTGTCAGCAACGTCGTCCCGCAAAACAGGAGCGTACTGCTCATACTTGAAAGAATCGGCTCCAGCCACCACTTCTGCATCCCACCGACAACCACCAGTCCTGCCAAGAAAAACGCCACCAATAACCCCTCACGTAACATCAACGGGCTTTGGTACCGGTGGTACGCCTCAGTGAACCCCAAAAACAGCAAGAACACCCCCATGAACACCGCTGGATGATGGCTGAAAAGAACAACCAGCACCAAAGCCATCAGATGAATCAGCATAACCAACAGAGGAACCCGGGGCACCTCATGATCCTCATGCTGTTTTCCCATTGCAAACAACGTCTTCCGGAAAACCAGACACGCAATCAATGCATTCAGGAAAATGGCAATCAGCGCTTTCCATCCAAAATTCATCAGCATATGGTGCAGTCCCCAACCCCACTTCCCTGCCACCATCAGGACAGGAGGTGCCGCATAAGACGTCAACACCCCGCCAATCGAAACATTGACCAGCAGGATAGCAATTGTCAGGTAACGCATCGACTCAGGGATCTTTTTCGTGAAATAACGGTCACGCAAGATAATTGCTCCCAGCGTCATCGCTGCTGGTTCCGTAATGAAAGACCCCAACACAGGCACAATAGACAGCGTCAGAAAATAATAAGCAGTCGTTCCAGGCAAAGGAATCAGACGGTCCAACGCATCAATCAGCAGCTGTGCCGCCTGTAGTACCGGACGCGTCCCTGCAATCACCAAAATAACAAACACAAACAGCGGTTCCGTGAAATTCCGCGTATCCAGGTACTCCACGGCGCTCTGGTAACCCTCAACCGCTGACATGAAACCCAACAGCACAAATGCCCAGAAACCGAAAACCACCTCAACTTCCCCCAACATCAGCCAGAGACCGGCATGGTTGTTGCTACGTTGGGCCAGACGGACAAAAAACTTTGTGGAAAAACTATGCAGCAGTGCCAGGAAAAAAAGCCCCGCACCGATATACTCAATCAAAGAAACCTGATTCATACAACACCGACAGTTTCAACCCAAGAAACACCCCTCGCACCAACTGATTGGTGCCTGGGGACAGATAACAAAACTTGGAAAACAGCACATTGGCAACCATAAAATGGCAGTTTAACACCGTCTTGCTTTGCTGCGGCAACGATAAGATTTATTATGTGCCTGTTGATTGCAAAATACCGGTTTCCCTTGCAGACCACCAGATCATGATTTCTGAATTCGACCTCATTGCAAAATACTTCACAAGACCTGTTGTCAAAGCCGATCTCGGCGTTGGGGATGACTGCGCCCTGCTCAGACAGACAACCGGCATGCAGACCGCCATCTCCACCGACATGCTCGTTTCAGGCACCCATTTCTTCCCAGACACTGATCCAGAACAGCTGGGGCACAAAACACTGGCCGTCAATCTGTCAGACCTTGCCGCCATGGGAGCCACGCCAACTGCCTGCACCTTGGCCATCGCCATGCAGGAACCCAATGAACCCTGGATAGCCGCCTTTGCAAAAGGCATACTGGCACTGGCCGACAAACACCAATGCGAACTCATCGGTGGCGATACCACCCGTGGTCCCCTGAACATCTGCATCACCGTTTTCGGGCAGATTCCCATAGGACAGGCATTACGGCGGGATGGCGCAACAGCCGGGGATGACATCTGGATATCCGGTACCATCGGCGACGCCCGGCTTGCCCTTGCCCATATGCGGCAAGAACTTA
>JBJEXA010000212.1:0-7405 GCA_051885335.1 Oxalobacter sp.
GTTCGTTTAGTTTCCTATGCCATCCATTGGATCAAAGCTGAAATCCATGAATATATCCTCAGAAACTGGCGGATGGTCAAAGTAGCGACCACCAAAGCCCAGCGCAAGCTGTTCTTCAATCTGCGCAGTCATAAGACTGGTGCGGATACAATGACCAAAGCACAGGTCACTGAATTAGCGGACAAGCTGAACGTCAAGGAGGAAGATGTCATCGAAATGGAAACCCGTATGGGTGGACATGATATCGCTTTGGAAAACCAGCATGATGATGACGATGATGCCAATTTTGCACCGATTTCATATCTGTCTTCAGAAAATGCAGAACCAACTGTTATTCTAGAAAATCGCCAGCATGACCGTCTGCAATCCGAAGGGCTGGCTGCTGCACTCGATAAACTGGATGCCCGGTCACGCCGTATCATCGAAGCCCGCTGGCTACATCAGGATGACGGCCAGGCGGCAACCCTGCATGAGCTTGCCGCTGAATTCGGGGTTTCTGCAGAACGCATCCGCCAAATTGAAAACACTGCCCTGAAAAAGATGCGGAACACCCTTCAGACATTCAATTAAATCTGTCCCCCATAACAAAGCCCTGATGCCTCTGCATCAGGGCTTTTTCTTTATGGCCTGATAGAATACCGTCATCCCCCAAACGTAAATAGATGGGTGCAGACCATGAAACGACCTTACATTATCTGCCATATGCTCGCTTCCCTAGACGGGCGTATTGACTGTGATATGACAGAACATATCTGTGGCAATGAATACTATGAAGCCTTGGATGAACTGAACTGTCCTTCCATGATCAATGGACGTGTAACCGCTGAAATGCACTATGCCGACAAAGGCACTTTCACGCCAGAAAGTCCTGCCATCATCGGCAGAGAATCCATCCATCAGGCTGTGAAAGCAGACCGTTACCATATCATCACCGATACCTTGGGCACTCTACTTTGGAAGGCTGGCAACCTAGAAAGCAGATCCCTCATCTGCCTGGTCAGCGAATATGCCACACAGGATTACCTGGCTTATCTCCAACAGAAAAACATCTCTTACATCGCAATCGGCAAGCCAGGCATTGATCTGAATCGGGCAATGGAAATCCTGAAAGGCTCATTTGGCGTGGACCGTCTTGTCCTGACTGGTGGCGGCAACCTCAATGGCAGTTTCCTTGCAGCAGGACTGCTGGACGAAATCAGCATGATGTATGCGCCTGGCATTGATGGCAGGGCAGGATGGATCGCCGCTTTTGATGGCATTCAAGATAAAACCCATTTACCCGTTAGACTGAAACTGACTGATACTGTCAGGCAATATGACAATGGCACCGTCTGGATGCGGTATCTACCGCAATGATCCTGCTTTAGACTCCTTGAAAAACCCGCCATTAATTTTTAGATTATCTCAATGTTTCCATTCTTGCAGGAAAGGGAGAACAGCATTACAAATCTTATCGCTCCATTCCGCATGGAATTTTGCCATGCGGGGCCAATCCTCCTCATTAGTAATCTTAACATCGCGGAGATAAAAGCTCAGCCCCGAAGCTTTGTATTCATTCGCCCTTAACCATGTCAAGGAAACTCCCAGTTCAGCTTCAATTTCTTCCTTATGGACGAATAGGGCATCAAAAGCCGCTTTGTTTTGTGCTACATCGCCTTTGCCCATATAGAAATCAACGCGAGCAAAGTCATAGTTCGCGATACAGCTGATGTTGAATCCGCTAATTCCAAAATACCCTGACATTGTATTAGAGGTTCTTGGATTGCAATTGCTGAAAGTCCCTCTGTGAGCGTGTTGCTTTTGAATAATTGGAAGAGCATAAGTCCAGTAACGCTTGCGTAGCTCGTGGCGACCAGCTTCAGCGACCTTCTCGCTTTCCATATCTTTCAGATAAAACACTAGGTCCATTGGATCAGAATCATATAGAAAGAACAAACGACGTAGAATAGAAATCTTTAATACCGTGCTTGTATTCATACTCATATAGATATTTTCATCAATCTTCAGAGCGTTTCTAAGCCCCTCTTCTGTATTATTCACATAATTTGAAAGACTAGCATTTTTTGGACTATATACGAGCCTAGCCAGAATAGACTTATCTTTCTGATGCAAAAACTTCACAATGTGTTCAAACATATCTGCCCAACTGGACACAGGATGTTCTCTGTTCTGATAGCTATACTTCACGATATCACGACCAGTCAGATTGATCTCCTCATCATCCAATGTGCAAGAGTCAAACTCTTTTTCTGCAGGTATAAAAGAAGTCTCTGGATAAGCCCATATCTTTTGGGCCAATGCCAACATCTCTCCGTTGCGTTCTTCGAGCTCATCAAGCCCCCAAGAATCCTTCTCGGCAATCTTCTGATTCATTCTCAGACCGCTTGTCCTGTATCCTCCTTTTTCTGCATTCAGTTTTTCTTCGAACGTCTTGTTGCTGAGATTTGGGTTGTAACCAGTTAATGTCAGATTCGCAAGCCTGTGGAGCCATGTAGCATGAATCACACTCGCATTGATACCAAGCTTCTCTATCCATGCAGGAGTCAAATGCTGGGGCATGATATGCTCAATGGTATAGGTGTTATTGTCCAAATGTTTATAAACATCCTTGGTCTCAATGGTTCCGTAATTCTCGAACCGTTCAAATAGATATGCTTTGTACTTGCCACGCATCTGATAAACTTGCTTCGATTCCAGAGCAGCCCTGAATTCCTCATTGTCTGGGAAACGACCACTTTCCTTTTTAGAAAGCAATGCATAGATGAATTTCTGAACATAGTTTTCCGCTGTGTTGTCGTAACGAAGAATCTCTTTGTTCAAATTCAGGAAAATCTTATTCAGCGCATTAGCTGGCACCTCACAGATGTTTCTACGAAACAGATAATTTTCCGTAATCAGGAAAATTTGTAAAACCTCATCAACATTGAGTTTCCCATCTTGATTCAGTCGAAACACTTCCATTAGGAATGGGCGCGTGATGACAATATCAAGGCGCTTCACGCGGTATAAACAATCATCAAGTTTTTGTACATTAAGACCACTCTTGCAAATGAGAAGCTTTTCGAAGAATCTTGCATAATGCAAAAGTTCAGTCAGGAGAACATTTACCGGCAATTTTATGCTTTCTGCGTACCCTTTAAAGGCACGATACACATTGTTGATTGTGGGTGTTAATTGCTGTTTAATGCTCAGGTAGTCCCTAACAAATCCGCTGACATCATTCTGGGTGCATTTTTCAATTTTTGTCCAGAAGGTGTCGTAGTATTTGCTTTGCACTTCTGGCTGTAGCCCCATCAGAATATAGTTCCGTATCTTGTCACCTTCTTTGAGAGCAAGACCAGTAGAGTTCAGGCTTTCAAATATCAGCTGCGCATTGTCATGCGGATCCAAAGTAATACTGATAATTTCCAGTTTCCAAATAGCAGCATAAAGATCATCTACGGAAATCTCCTCTTTCAGAATCATGTCGCAAAAGAACTGGTAATTCAGAGTGAGATTGGAAGAAAAGTCATAGTCCTGAACATCCCCATATAATTTGGCAAGCGCTTCCCTGTCACTCTTTACCGGACGGAGTTTGATTTTGTCTTCTTCTTTGGCCCAAGGTGAAATAAGAAACCGTTGACCAATCTGTTCATCTAACTTGTTTGCAGTTGAAGTCACCTTTCCTTGCGCAATCAAGTTACGAATAGCCAACAACAAAAGCGATACTGTTGTGAGCCGCTGCTGTCCATCAATAATGTGATATTCAACCTTGTCGCCCTTCACAACTCCAGAGGAAACAATACTTCCAAGAAAGTGGCTATTACGATTGTCCCTGACAATCTTTTTTAAATCATCATAGAGTTGGCGACAGTTTTCGTTTTTCCAATCATATTTTCTTTGATAGACTGGAATCATAAAACGCTTGCCTTCGCCTTCCATGAACCTCAGCATTAATGTTCCTGAGCCCTGCATATGATGCTATCTCCTCAAATAACCTATTTATACTCAAAATCCATTATAGAATACAGTTCGGTTATCGGGAACTTGCTTTCCGCAATCTCTGCAAGCGTTCCTCAATCTCATCAATTTCTTCGTTTCCTGCGTGTTCTTTGGCTTTTTCGAGCCAATAGATGGCTTTGGCATCATCTTTGGCAATCCCTTCACCGAGGTAATAGCAGAGACCCAGTTCATAGTAGGAAGGATTGGCTCCGTCCACCCATTGTTCTCCACCCTGTTCGGCGGATTTCTTGAACCAGTCACAGCCCTGCATCTTATCCAAGACAACATCCTTATTTTCACGGGTATAGATATAACCCAGCCACCACATCGCACTGGATTTACCCTTTTCAGCTGCCTTTTTCCACCATTCAATGGCCTTGAGGTTGTCCCTCGCAACACCATCTCCCCGATAGTAAGCCGTACCAACTTCTTCCAACCCTGTTGGATTGCCTTGAGCTGCAGCTTTCCTGAACCAATAGAGTGCCTTGTCAGCATCCTGGGCAACTCCTTCCCCCATTTGATACCGCAATCCCATTTCTGCCTGGGCTACTGCACTGCCTGCCTCTGCCTGACGTTGACAGGCTTTAAGCGTTTGGCAGAATTCCCCAGCATAAACGGGCAGATAACAGCCAAACAATCCTGCCAATATGATTTTCCCAAACCTTTTCATAAATCCCCTGTTTTCTTTTCACTTACAATAACCATAGACTGCTTTGGCTGTCCTGTCGTTTTCCTGACGATCCTAAATGGTTCAGTGATCAGTGCATTTAGACCCTTGAATTATCAGAATACATATTCCTTTTTCTCAATTTGGCATTGATGGAATTCTTTTGCCTGATCATTTCCACAAATTGCCCGGGCTATGGAATCACAATGTTTTTATTCGAAATTAGGATAATTCATCCTGAACAGGAAAGCTTTTTGCTGCTTCAATCACACCACCCTCCATGACATCTCTTCAACATCGAATCCAGCAGTTCCCGATGCAAGTTCATCGATATCTTTCTGCCTTTTGAGAAATACAATAAGTGCTTTCTGTGGCTGTGTACAACGAATCGTATCTGCGGCATGGATAAGCAATTCGAGAAAGTAATCCGTCCCTTGATTTGACATCGAAAACAATTCACTATTCGATGAAGCATCGTTGAACCTTATAATGTCACTCATTCCCTCCCCTCAGTAAAAGTCTTTTCCAGTCCTCGGAAAAAACCGATTGGCATTTCCTGCCCTGCATCCAGCTTTTTCTTCGGCAGATTTTCCTTGAAAGCATGGCAAAATATGATTTCAAAACGCAGGGTTATCTGTCCTGCCTCATCACGCAACGCTTCCAGATTCTGCAACAGCCGGGTAAAAGTGCCTTTACCCATCAATCCCTGTCTTCGGTCTGCCAAAGGATTCCCGCCCAATGCGCGGATGTCATGTAACAGGGTGTCAGTCTCCTGATAGGTCAGGTCTATCCATTCCCTCTCCAATACCGGTGAAGGGAACCCTGACTGCACCAAGGCAGCCCCCAACTGCTGGCAATCGGGAAAGGTCATGATATGACCATAACCATCAATTCCTTCAAAAGCATGATAGAGATTATGTAATGAGCCATACCCCAGACAGGAAAACAGCAGAAGTCCGTTCTGCCTGAGCATCTGATACCAGCAGGATAAGACCGCACCAATATCTTCCGCCCAATGCAGCATCATGTTGGACCAGACAAGGTTAAAGGTTTCTGGCAGGAACATCATGGTTTCCGTATTGCCACAGATACATCCTGTTTTAGGATCATTATTTTCCCGAAATGCCTGCCTGACAGGCAAGAAGGCCCCATCCATCCCTACTGCGGATGATTGTGGAAACTGTTTTCTCAGCCACACTAGGTCCCGCCCTTGACCACAACCGACATCAATAAACCTGTCAACCGTCACATTCATGACTGACAGCCTGTCTCGCAGGCGGGATGAACTCTCTTGCCAAAGAAAGCCATTTTCGGCCGTGCGTGGCAGATTCTCGAACAGCTGCCTGACTTTATCGGAACAAGGATGCATGGTTTTCTGTCGGTTTCTTGATGGATTGCTTACAATAGTATTTTTCTACAAGTCATTAGCAGGATGAACCGGAATTTTTTCACAACCATTGCAGATGCTGTCCGGCAATCCCTCATGCCTTGTATTCTATGCTATTCCCCTAGCCGATATGGCCTTTGCCAATCTTGTCTAGATGATTATCTGCCAGTACAGACTAACCGATGCTGCCAGTGTGGCAACCTACTATCTCATTCTGGACAACTATCCACGCTACGTTGCGGCGACTGCCTAAAGAACCCGCCTGCCTATGACGCAACTGTCATTGCTGCGGATTTTGTTCCACCCTTTGACCAGATGGTCCATATGCTGAAATTCCAGCATCTCCTTGCCGTTGCTCCTATCATGGGCAAGCTGTTGTATCAAGCGATGGTCGCCCATCATATCCAACCTGATTTATTGGTTGCTGTACCTTTAGGTCCAAAACGTCTGATTGAACGAGGTTTCAACCAGTCTCATGAAATCGCCAGGACATTGGGCAAACCGCTACAATGTAAACCTCTCCGTTCATTGCTCTACCGGACACGGGAAACAGCCCGTCAAAGTGATATTGCGATGCAGGTGCGGCAAAAGAATGTGCATCAGGCATTCGCTGTATCAGATCACAGCAGAAAGCTGGTTCAGGACCGTCACATTGCTGTTGTGGATGATGTGATGACAACAGGTAGCACTTTAGATGAAATTGCACAAGTACTGAAACAAGCTGGTGCCTCCCGGGTCACCAACCTTGTTTTTGCCAGAACCCCCAAACACCTGACAGGAACCGCCCATGTTTAATGTTGTGTTGGTTGAACCCGAAATTCCGCCAAATACCGGAAACATCATCCGCCTCTGCGCCAATACCGGCTGCCAGCTGCATCTGGTGGAGCCTTTGGGATTCCCGATTGACCATGCCAAGATGCGTCGGGCAGGTCTAGACTACCATGAGTTTGTCGCTATGAAAGTCCATCCCAGTTGGGCTGGTTTCCTGGCAATTGAACAACCTGATCCCATGAAAATGTATGCGATGACAACCAACGGGAACAGCGATTTCTACACCCATGCCTCTTTCTCGGCTGGCGATTGGTTCGTTTTCGGCTCAGAAACCCATGGTCTGGCAGACACTATCCATCAGTTTTTTCCAGATAGGCACCGTCTTCGTCTGCCGATGATGCCTGACAACCGGAGTCTGAACCTATCCAACAGCGTCGCCATCACGGTTTATGAGGCTTGGCGACAGAATAGCTTCAAAGGCGGTCTTTAAAAAAGCGCCTTACCGGTTATGAACCCTACCCCAAAAAGTAGACCCGTTCATCAGTCAAGTAGAAGGGCTATCTTTTCCCGGTATTGTACCGGGGTCAGGTAGCCCAGTT
>JBJEXA010000213.1:0-1708 GCA_051885335.1 Oxalobacter sp.
TAAGCCGCCGTTTTTTTCCTGGAACTCAGGGCAGTGGGATTCCTCAGGCAATCGCTGTGCTTGAGGATCATGACGGTACGAAGAAGTCAAACCTGCTGTCCATCCGTATTGTCATCGGCCGCATTTTATTGCTGATCGGCGGATTGGTTATCGGGGCTTCGATTGGTCACGAAGGGCCCATGGTGCAGATTGGTGGCTCAATCATGCACATATTCTTTGGTTATGGTACCTTGAAACGGGCTGAACACCGCCAGATGCTGGTATTGGCTGGCGGAGCAGCAGGTGTTGCAGCAACTTTCAACACACCTATTGGTGGAATTATGTTCGCCATGGAAGAAATGGCTAAAAAATATGTGTACCGAGGGCATAACCAGACGATTTTCACTGTATTGTTGTCAGGTTTGGTGTCATTGGTCATCATGGGCAGTTATACCTATTTCGGGAAATACCATGTTGAACTGGATTTCGTAACACATATCCCTGCTATTCTGGTCTGTGGTACTATTGGCGGATTGTTTGGGGGTATTTTCAGCCTATTGGCACAGAAAACACCTGATGGCTTGCCTGAAAAGTGGCGGCGGATGCTGACACATCATCCGATGGCTTTTGCAGCTGTCTGTGGTCTGGCTATGGCCTGCTTGAGCTTGGCAACAGATGGACTTGTCAATGGTACGGGCTATGTGCCGACAAAAATGGCACTGGAGAGCGATACTGCAACCCATGTCTGGTTCTATGGACCGGCAAAATTTGCCGGGACATTGCTTTCGGCATTATGTGGACTTCCTGGGGGATTGTTTGCGCCAACCTTGGCTGTCGGTGGTGGTCTAGGGGACATGGTTTCCCATGTTCTGCCAGATATTGCACCGCACCGTGCGTTGATTATTCTGGTAATGGTGGCGTATCTCTCTGGATTGACCCAGTCTCCATTGACTGCTTTTGTGATTTCAATGGAAATCACAGGCAGTTATGAAATGCTGCTACCGATGATAGCAGTGTCATTGATTGCAAATTTTGTTTCGATGATGGTATGTCCGACATCGTTCTATCATAAACTGGCATTGAGATTTGAGAAATCTGCTGTAGTGCCGGAGAAGGATAAGAAAGCAACTGATGCAACAATATCAGCAGTAGATGTCCACAAGCAGAAAGGAATTGTCACGGATAATCCAAGTGAGGATAACCAGACATTTAAGCAGATAGAAAAAGAGGTTAAAAGAAACGGAGAATATCCTTCATCGTAGTCGAACGTGGCAAGATGGAAAATCCACAACGGAAAGGAACTGGTAAAACAGGATTATTTCTGCCGGCATTCGCGGCATCGACCGTAAAGGGCGAGATTGTGGTCAACAAGCTCATAGTCCATGCGTTTGGCGACTTTTTGTTGGTGACGTTCAATATCCGCATCCTGAAACTCTTCAACCCGACCGCAACTGACGCAGACGATATGGTCATGGTGGGTTCCTTCATTGAGTTCGTAAACGGCTTTTCCTGTTTCAAAATAATTACGTGATAATATGCCCGCCTGTTCAAATTGTGTGAGGACACGGTAAACAGTGGCAAGTCCAATATCTTGATTTTCTGCCAGTAACCGACGGTAAACATCTTCTGCGCTGAGATGGTTTGAAACGTTTTTTTGGAAAATATCAAGGATTTTCAGGCGTGGCTGGGTTGCTTTGAGTCCGGTTGCTTTCAGGTCACGGGGGTTGAC
>JBJEXA010000214.1:0-7263 GCA_051885335.1 Oxalobacter sp.
TGGATCAACAGCACCATAATTCTCAATGGCAATGTCATTCACCCGCCCCAATGTCACGGTACCCAAGCTGTCATCGGCAAGTCCGACATAAGCAGCGCCCTGCCATTCTGCACCATCACTGCCCTGCAGTTTATCCAAGGCATTGTTATCAGAATATTTGGTTCCATCATTACCATTGAAACGCTGTTCCAGCCTGAATACCGCCTTTGTGCCAGATCCAAGATCCTCTGTCCCCTTGAAACCTATAAGGCTGTTCTCATTATTGCCCATCCGGGTATCCGATCCCGTTTCTTTCATGATACCGGTATCCACCTGACCATAGATTGTGACATTTGTCTGTGCACAGGCGGTACCTGCCAGTAGTCCCAGAACCAAAGTTGATAAAAGTGTCTTTCTCATTTTCAGCCTCTCTTTCCTTTTACAGTATTCATGCTGTCTTTCAATACATGTTCTGAACACCTGCATCAGATGCAGACTTCCATTCATGCTCTTGCTGTATGCAAAAGATATGCCAAAAAGATAAACCAATATAAAACAATATGTTATAAATGACACCAAGTCATCATGAAGATTTCAATCAACCATATTGTTCCAATATCGGGCAACAGGCAGGCTTAGAATGCTGTAAAAATGGGCACTGATATGGACACTGATACCGTAACGGCAACGTGCGCAGCAGGTTCAGGAAAAACTGCGGTCAGCCATACCCCCGGATTTCAACGGTCTGCCCAATACCGCAAAGAAGCCACGCTTCTACTGTATCAATGACCTGCTCAAAAGGCAGACGTGATGTACCTCTGATCGCACATTCCCAGACATGGCATACCCGCCATCCCATCCCAGTCAAGGCGCGGGTCACCCTGACATCTCGGGAACGGTTGCGTTTGAATTTGGCTGTCCACCAGTCTGTGTTGGTAGATGGGGTACGGAATATCCGGCAATGGTCATGCCCATGCCAGAAACAGCCATTGACAAAAACCATTGCCCTGTATTTCGGCAGGACAATATCTGGTCTACCAGGATAACGCGTGTCATTGATGCGGTAACGGAAACCACGGGCAAACAATGCTTTCCGTACCAAGACTTCTGGTCTGGTGTTCTTTGCCCGGATACGGGACATCACCCGATGGCGGGCTTCCGGTGTGAAAGTATCTGCCATAGCCACATTTTACCGTAGCATGCCTCTTTCTGATGGATATGATAAAAAAGGCATCCTCTGGAACCAGAAGATGCCTTTGCAGCCGGCGTTTGCCAGAATCAATTATCACATGGTATCAAACAAATCGTTGACCTGTTTCCAGACTTTTTCTTCATTGACCTTGAAAACGATACGGGCCTTCTGCGTACCATTTGGTGGAATACCCCGGTATGCCAAGGTTGAACCATAGTTCGGGCTGTAAACCGTGTTCACATCAACCGGCAGGGTTTCTTCCTCTTCAATGATGCTTGGATCAATCACATAAGCGGCACAGAGAACATCCCAGACATAGGTGTTCCAATCAGGATTTTCTTTGAAACGGGGTGCCGTCCAATGGTTGGCGAACATCGACTGGAAGTGAGGCTGTTTCAGACGTGCAGCCAGTTCATCATAAGTCTTCTTGGTGAACTTGATCTTCTCGCAGACATCCAATGGGAAAATAACCTGTTCCTTGAATGGAGAACGCCAGGCAATCTGGGCTGCTTCAGGATCAAACCAGATATTGAATTCCGCCTGAGGGGTTACATTGCCGTTCCAGAAGAAAGCACCACCCATATCAACCACCCGTTTGATCAATGGAACAATTTCAGGCGCTTTCTGAACCGCAGCAGCCAGGTTGTTGTAAGTACCGATAGCTACAACAGTGACTTCGTTCGGGTTTGCCTTGACCTGACGGATAATAAAGTCAACTGCATCTTCCTTGCTGGGTTCGATGGTCGGTTCAGCTTTGTAAGTTTCCCGGTAAGCGTCTTTCCAAGACTTTGGTTCTGGATAGCCGGCTGCGCCATCATGGGTGTCAGGACCACGACCAAATAATGTCTTTTCATCTTTAATGGCGGCAATACGCCCTTCACGATGAACTTTATTGACTCCCATCAAGACAGGAATATCTGTACGCTTGATACCTTCCAACTGACGGATGGCACTTGCCGTACCGGTTTCAACCCAAGTGTTGCCGATAACAACTGCAACACCCAGCAGATCAACTTTCGGGCTCTTTGCCAACATCAGCATGGCCACCCCATCATCGAACAGGTCAACCATATCGGCACTGAGAATGACTTTTTCTTTTTTTACGGTATCAGCCGAGACTGGCGCTGTTCCAATGCAGAACACGATTGCCGCCATCACAGCACATAAGAATTTTTTCAAGGGAACCCTCCTTCCTGATCACAAAATATCCATTGAATCATAACAGACATTCAGGAATAATTTTAGTAATTGATATCAAAAAACTGATGCATCCCATCCTTCAGAACTGACAAAGGATCTTCCATGAAACGACTGTTCCCTGCACTGTTGGTCTCCGCCTTCTTTGTGGCTGTACCATTCACAATTCATGCTGATGCCCCTATCCGTTCTGGATTTGGCGGTCTGCCATTGGGTGCATACCACTACACCAGATGGATCCATGTTGAAGACATGCAGGCGGGAAGTCCCGTGCCTGTTATGAGAAAAGGCGATAAATTTGCTCTTTACCGTTTTGATGGAAAAATTGGCAAAGGCACATTGACCAGCATCAAACAGGATGCGCAGGGAACCATCATGTACACCGTCAAAGGAGACGATGGGAAACAATACGGTCTCGAAGATTCGGTATTCATAACCGACAATCCTCGGGACGCCATGCCTCGCCGTATGGAAATCATATCCAACAACAACCCTGCCTATCTGGATATTGTCCGGAAAATCCTGGAGAAAAAAGGGCTGAAAGGCGTCAAGCCACGGATTCTGCAGCTTTTCAGGGGAGACCTAAACAACAACGGCTATAACGAAGTTATCATTGTCGCCTCCAATATCCCGCCACAACAAGGCGGTGACGATGCCTGGAAGCCAGACGCCGGATTGCCGTATTATGGCGTCATGCCTGACGCCAATCCCAAGAGCTATTCACTGGCCATCGTCCGGCAGATTGAAAATGGCGTTGTGAAAGAACATATCCTTGATTCCTATATTAGCCTGAAGGGATCCTCGCCTGCCAATATGGACTGGCAACCACCTCATCTCTTCAAGATAGAAGCTTTCGCAGACCTCAATGGGGATGGCAGTATGGAAATCATCCTGACCGATATGATGTATGAAGGGTTAAGCCATAATGTCTATTACCATAACAACAATAACTGGAAATGCGTCCTTTCCAATGGTTTTGGCACTTAAACTGACAAAAAAGAAACATGACCATGAAACAGTTGCTGACAACCGCCCTTTCCTCTGCTCTGTAGCATGGCACAGGCAGACTCTGCGCAGATCGGCAGGATATTCTCCCATGCCAACCTCAATGTTCCTATAAGAAATTCGAACAGCTGACAGGAAAGTCTGTTCTAGTCAAAAGCGGCTTCAGACATTATCAGGTTGGGCAATGCAAGGTGAAAGCCGATGTCTCAACTGACGATAAGACCGTTGACAGTCTCATATTGACCGTCAATCCTGACTGCACTCTTGATCTGAACCAACTCGTCAAGGCACTTACGTCTATGAACTGACCTTCATGAAATTCACCCGACTCAAGCAGGTCGATATGGCTATTTATATCCAAAAAACATTTCACAGATACCTTACCATTGACCTGATTGGACAGGGAATCAGTAACCACCACCGCCAAGCAACCTGTTCCGCCTTACGTGGCGGTTGCAGGAACCGCCAACCTGAATATTCTCCATATCTCCCCAGACTTCCATATAAGCATTGATCAAATCTGGTTCATCGACTGATTCAATGAAGTCCGGGTAACTGATGGATTCAATACGGCTGCTGATGGCATCCATCACACTGGCTTTCTTTACAACCGCCTGATAACGGTAATCATTGTCTGGTGTCTCTATAGGAACAGTTTGAGGAAATACCCGTTCAATATCCCCTGCCCGCCTTGCCTGTACCAGTAATTCATCTCCAGCACAATCTTTCTTGATGATGGACAGAAAACCATCATTCAGCATCAACCACATGGAAGCTTCTCTCCTTGTCCTTCAGGGCATCAACCCCATCAACGATTCAACCGTTTTCTATTTTACACAAGGAATTCAAAATCCAGCATAATCACGCTTCCCTTAATAATTATGTGACAATAAGGCTTGCTGACGAATGAAATAACCGGAATATCCCTACGAAACCGATAAGAACATTTATCCACCGCTTTCTAAAACAGCAGCTCCTTCCGGATTGAAATACACCGCCACAGGTGTAGAATAACTGTTTTCCAGAGCAGCCATCCCACACCATGCCTGACAGCGAACATGCCTCATCAAGAGATTTCGCCCTGATTATGCTGGCGACATTCTTTTTCATGGGCTCCTATGTGATGGTCACCCCATTGCTGACAGGGTTTGCAGAAAGTCTTGGCTCATCCCATATCATGATTGGCCTGATTGGTGGTGTGGCAAACATTGTCGCCCTTTTCTTCCGCCCCTTTGTCGGAGCCATCATTGGCAGACACCGTAAGGTCAGGTTATGTTTGATTGCCGGCGTCCTGCAACTGCTAGGTGCCATTGGATATTACTTCCTGTCAGACCCTTTCCTGATTCTTATCTGCCGCATCCTCGCCGGTGCAGGGTATGCAATGACTTCCCTCTGTCTGTCAACCTGGGTGGCAGAGATGATGCCCCCCCACCGTATCGGCTATGGCGTTGCAATGTATGGCACGATGAATGCTTTGGCGATGGGGCTTGCACCAGCATTTGGGGTACTCATCTACCAGCATCTTGGTTATCGGATATCATTTGCCCTCGACATCCTCTTTGTCGTGGTTATGACCTTTCTGCCCTGCTTCATCAAGCACAGTGGAAACCCACCGGTTGTCCAACATACCCCCGAAGAAATCCGGAAAGCCCGATTCCAGTTCTTTCTGCCCAGTGTCCTGCCTGTTGCCTTGATTGGCCTGATGTTCACGTTGCCTTATTACACAATGCAGACCTTCATCGTCCGCTATACAGAAGTCCGGCATATTGATGTCATGGTCAGTCTATTCTTTCCCTGTTATGCCATCGTCCTCTTCCTGCTACGGTTCAGCGCAAAAAGCCTGTTTGACCGAGTGCCCTTCATCTGGTTCATGCTGGCTTCCTCCCTTTCAGCCGGTGTCGGCTATCTGGCACTGATTTTCATGCAGGGAAATTTCCTGATGTTCGTTGGAGCAGCCTGCATGGCTGGTGGATTCGGGTTCGTCTTCTCCGTCTGCCAGTCACATGCCATCATCATTTCCGAAGCAGATCAGAAAGGCTTGGCGAACAGCACTTTCTACATTGGTGTGGATATTGGCATGGCGGCAGGACCTTTTTTGGGTGCGATGCTCTGGGAATACCTGCCGATTGAATGGTTTTTCTGGATTCTGTTCTGCTTCGCCCCGGCAACGCCGATTGCATGGCTGCTGACCAAGCCTTTCAGACGAGAAGTTAGGCATGTATAAAAAAGTTCAACATGAAAGAGATTTCTGGATTGTACGCGGGGCAGTTTAAGCAACCCAACAGGGTCGTTTTTTAGAAAAAACAGGGAAAATACCCTATTAGAATTCCCATAACCTGGGACCACCTCATCTGTTTCTGTCACAACTCGGTTTTAATCCCTTCTTCCTTTGTTTTTCCAGTATGTCTAACTTTGAACTGACTTCTATCGGAGCATCTATGGCTGTTTTTCTGGAAAATTGCCGTGATGTAATCAATTGCCTGTCACTGCAGTTTTCCCCCCCCATTGCAATAACCGTTTTCCTGATGGCAGAAAGCGGTATTGTTTTGGGGATACTCAAATGTGGAGAAAACAGCTAAAGAACCCTTGGATTTAACCATGTTTTTCGGGAATTCCTTTATTTTTGTAGGTATTTTGACACCTTAGTAAAAGAAATCCCTATTTTTTTCAGATTTTGACAAAAAAAGCTTCCTCTTCCTGGAAACCTAAGGTTAGAATAGATGCTGTAATCATTCCTTTTATCAATTTGCCCCATCTAGACTACCGCTTAGATGGGGATTTTTTTTGCACTTCCCATCGTTTGCCTGAATCAGACAGCAAAAAGAAAATCCCGACCGTCTTACGACAGCCGGGACTTCATCAGTGAGTAAATAGTTATCCCGGTAACCAACCGACATCCGCCTACCGAAAGGACGCGGCATCAGATGCTGTACTGGTTTTTCCCCACCATGTACTAGGGGCTTATGAAGAAAGCTTATGTGATACAATATAACACCCGACTTCCGATGAAGTTGTTTTATTTTGTAACAGCAATACTGATGCTTTTAACAGAAAAGCAATGTCAGAAAAAATCACCCTGTAACAGGCTGTCTGTTACAGGGTGATTTTTTTTAGATTACAGTTCCTGACAGTTTATTTGCTCCAAGCAGCATCAAAGATACGCTGGAGTTCTTCCATCAATTTCTGATCCTTGGTCAGGAATCCTTTGAAACGCTCAAGATATTTCTGCTTGGCTTCTTCCAAAGTCATTGGAACCAGTTTTTTCTGAAAATATGGCAGATCCGGAATATCAATGCCTTTGGCCTCAATTCCCATCAGATCACGCATTTCGATAGCAGTAGCAAGGTTTTCTGCGGCAGCAACCTGCTCTGGCATATGTGGCAGATTGTATGCATCACAGATGGCATCACCGACATCAGTCCTGATACGCATGGATTCTTCCAGCATACGAAAAACCGGGGATGTCCCGACATATGCTTTGGAAGCATTACAGAGCAGACCATTGAAAGAGAGATCGACTGGCAGAATGTCTGAAACAAGCAACGCATGCTGTGCTTCACTGAAGAAGACATTGGTATGACCATTGAAACGTGGCAGATAAGACAGAGAATGAGCGATGTCAATCGGATTGAAATCAGCAGCACGCATATTGTGGAAGTCAAAGCTACCTCCACTGTAAAGCTTCATTTTTGGCAATGCTTTGCCTTCCGGAGTAACTTCGATTTCTCCGGCAAAGTCACCAAACATATCAAAATCTTCAAATTCGTCATTGGTGTTTCGGCTTGTATCATTCATGGACATTTTCCTTTCAGTCTATAATGCATAGGAGGCTCGGAACGGTACTCCTGAATGCCAAATCTTCCTACCTATAAGGTGTAAATATATCAGAT
>JBJEXA010000215.1:0-7213 GCA_051885335.1 Oxalobacter sp.
TTTCTGTTTTTTCACCATGATTGACATCCAGCTTCTCCGCAAGGATATCGGCACCATCGCCGCAAAGCTTAAAACCCGCAACTTTGACCTTGATATTGCCGCTTTCAATGAGATGGAAGCACAACGCCGCCAACTTCAGACCGCAACGGAAGACATGCAGGCAAAGCGCAATACGCTTTCCAAACAGATTGGCGTTCTCAAGAAAAATGGTCAGGATGCTTCCGCAGTGATGGCAGAGGTCGGTGGCATCGGTGCGCAGCTCAAAGCCAATGAAGCTACCCTTGCCGCCTTGCAGGAAAAGATTTCTGCCTTCATGCTCACTATCCCGAACATACCGCATGACTCTGTGCCTGTCGGTGCAGACGAATCTGCCAATGTGGAGGTCCGCCGTGTCGGAACACCACGCGAATTTGACTTTGACATTAAAGACCATGTGGATGTCGGGATTCCCTTGGGATTGGACTTTGAAACAGCAACAAAGCTTTCGGGAGCCCGCTTCTGCCTGATGCGTGGCAACATGGCACGCCTGCACCGTGCCCTGGCGCAGTTCATGCTGGACACCCAGACGATGGAGCATGGCTATACAGAATGCTATACCCCTTATATGGTCAATGCCGACAGCCTTTACGGCACCGGGCAACTGCCAAAATTTGCCGAAGATCTCTTTGCAACAAAACGGGGCGGTGCTGAAGGTGATGGCGAACCCCTGTACCTGATTCCGACCGCAGAAGTCACTCTGACCAATACGGTACGCAACACCATCATCCCTGAAGACCAGTTACCCATCAAACTGACCGCACATACCCCTTGTTTCCGTTCTGAAGCAGGCAGCTATGGCCGGGATACCCGTGGCATGATCCGCCAGCACCAGTTTGACAAGGTTGAAATGGTCCAGATTGTCCATCCCGAAAAATCCTATGAGGTCCTTGAGGAGATGGTCAAGAACGCCGGACGGGTGCTTGAAAAACTGGGATTACCATACCGTGTCGTTTCACTGTCCACCGGTGATATGGGATTTTCTGCCGCAAAGACTTATGACCTTGAGGTCTGGCTGCCGGCACAGAATACTTACCGTGAGATTTCTTCGGTCTCCAACTGCGAGGCTTTTCAGGCGCGCCGCATGCAGGCACGGTTCCGCAGCGGCAAGAACCGCCCTGAACTCGTCCATACCCTGAACGGTTCCGGTCTTGCTGTCGGCCGTACCCTGGTTGCCTTGTTGGAAAACTTCCAGCAGGCGGATGGCAGTGTCACGATTCCAACAGCCCTCCAGCCTTATATGGGCGGTTTGACCCGATTGGTTCCAGCTGCATCAGCCAAGAAGTAACCCCAAAAAAAACAACCTGATGGCAAAAGCCCTGCTGTTTTCCAACAGACAGCAGGGCTTCTATCCACCCCGTCAGCCCTGCAGGCGGTCAGTAGCCGACTGCCAGACCATCACTCCGTGGATCGGTTGCGCCATAACGCAGTCCGGTATCAGGATCAATCATAATGGCACCGGCATGGCCCAACGCATCGGTGAATCCTTCGACTTTCTCAATCGGATGCCCTCTTCTTGCCAGTTCATCAAAGACCGCCTGGGGAACACGTCCTTCAATTTTCAGGGTATTGGAAGCGGCTCCCCATGTGCGGCCATTCAACCAACGGGGAGCGGCAATGGCATCCTGTGGGAACATCCCGAAATCCACAATGCGGGTGACAACCGCCGTCTGGCTCTGGGGCTGCCCTTCGCCACCCATGGTCCCGTAAACCAGGAACGGTTTGCGGTCTTTCAGCAGCATGCCGGCAATCAATGTATGGAATGTCCGTTTATGCGGTTCCAGATGATTGACATGATTGGGATCCAGTGAGAAGAAAGACCCCCGGTTCTGCAACAGGATGCCTGTATCACCGGCAACGATACCGGAACCGAAATCATGGTATATGGACTGGATCAGTGAAACGGCATTGCCAGCTTTATCAACGGCACCGATCCAAACGGTATCGCCTTTCGGGTCAAGCGGATTCAGGTTATTGTGTGCCTGCGCCATATCAATGCGGGCTGCCTGTTCCCTGCCATGCTGTTCAGACAGCAGGTCTTCCCATGGAATCTTGGAAAATGAGGGATCGGTCAGGTATTTATCCCGGTCAAGGAATGCTTCTTTGGTGGCTTCCGCCATCAGATGATAATAGTCGGCAGTCCCCTCTCCCAGGCTCCTGACATCAAAATGGTTCAGGATGTTCAGGATTTCCAACGCTGCCATACCCTGGGAGTTTGGCGGCAGGTTATAAGCCTTGTACCCTCGGTAATCCACCGTCAGCGGTTCCACCCAGTCTGCCTTGTGATTGGCGAAATCCTCATAGGTCAACACCCCACCATTCTGGGCAATATCTGCCGCCATCGCCTTGGCAAGACTCCCTTGATAAAATTCAGAGGCTCCTTTTTCTGCAATGATCCGATAGGTTTCCGCCAACTGCGGCAACCGCATGATTTCCCCAACCCGATACGGTGAGCCATCTGCTTTCAGGTACATCTTCCTGAAACCGTCAAACCGCTGCAGGTTGCGGAATTCCTGATCATCAGGGTCCGTATTGACCGCCTGCCAGCGTGCCAAAGACGGTGTCACAGGGAAACCATCCTGAGCATACAGGATTGCGCTGTCAAACAGATCTTTCCAGGCAATACCCCCCTCCATCTGCTGTCTGGCATAGGTATAGGCTGCATCCCATCCTGAGACAGCCCCTGGAACGGTGACTGCTGCCAGGTATCCCCGAGAAGGAATTTTCTGATAACCTTTGTTGGAATAAAAGCCAATGGTTGCCTTGGTACCTGCCCTGCCACTGGCATTTAACGCTTTCACTTCCTGGGTTCCAGCGTTGTAAACCAGCCAGAAATTGTCTCCACCCAAGGTTGTCATCTGCGGATAAACCACATTCATCGTGGCGGCGACCGCAATCGCAGCATCAACTGCATTGCCACCTTTCCTCAACACTTCAAGCCCTGCGGTGGATGCCATATAGTTCGGAGAGGTGACCATGCCATACCGGGTCACCGGATCAACGCAGCGGGAAACAGTCTCACAGTATTTACCGGGGGATTTTTCAGCAGTCGCATCAGTGACTGCGCCAAGGATGGAGGACATTGTCATAATTGCGGTATCAAAGGTATTGATGCTTCTTTTGACCTATCTGAGGAAAAGGGGAAAAGCATCGGATTAATCAAGAAAGCCTGTATTACTCTATCAAAAAAACGCCCTGACTGGGACAAATGCTTCCGTATAATGCCAGACAGGACAGCCTGTTTGCCCATGCGTGCGGTATAGTTGAGCTTTCTGACAGAAAACCTCCAAGAAATATGCTGAAAAAAGTCTGTGTTTACTGCGGTTCATCCATGGGGGCATCGCCGATTTACACTGAGGCCATGCGCGCCTTGGGCAAGGCCATTGCCGCAAATGGACTCACATTGGTCTATGGCGGCAGCCATGCCGGTCAGATGGGCATCATTGCCGATGAAGTCCTTGACAATGGCGGTAAGGTCATTGGCATCATGACGGAACATCTGGATGCCAAGGGGCTTTCCCATATGGGCATCACTGAACTGCATATTGTCAAAGATATGCAGGCACGCAAAGCAGGCATGATTGAGACCGCAGATGCGTTCATCGCCGCGCCAGGTGGTATCGGCACGTTGGAAGAATATTTTGAAACCCTCTCAAGTTTCCAATTGGGACTCCACCGTAAACCCATCGGCCTTTACAATGTCAATGGTTTTTATGACCGCCTGATGGATGCCTTCCGTTATTTTGAAGCCCAGGATTTCATGCGGAACACCAAAACCGATGAACTCATCTGTGAAGGCGATCCTGCAAAGCTCCTTGACCAGCTGAATATGAAATCCCTTTAAGCGGGACAGGGCATCCATGGATGCCCTGCCACCTTTGAATCAGCGCCTCAAGCCTCACATCTTCTGCATGGCCTGCTCCAGGTCTGCGATCAGGTCCTGTGGGTCATCCAGTCCGATATAAAGGCGGACGACATGCTTCTGCGGCAGTTTCCAGTTGATGCGCCTTTCATTGATGACGTAAGGCACGGCAAGGCTATGGGTGCCACCCCAGCTGTAGCCCAGACCGAACAGGGTGAGGGCTTCGATAAAACGGTCTATCTGTTCACCGGTATATTTTTCATCGAATACGAATGAAAACAGCCCGCCTGTCCCTGTGAAATCCCTTTTGTAAAATTCATGTCCTGGACAGTCTGGATAGGCAGGATGCAGGATTTTATCCACCTCAGGACGGTTCTTGAGCCAGTCTGCCACAATGAGGGAAGATGCCCCTGCCTTGTCAAAACGCAGTTTCATGGTCGGCAGGCTGCGCAAGACCATCGCCACATCATCTGCGCCAACCCCCATGCCTATGCGCATGCGTGCTATGCCGGCTTTTCTGAACAGGTCATCGTCTTTCATAATCACCGCCCCCATCAACAAGTCAGAAGCACCGCCCTGGTATTTGGTGACCGCCTGGACAATGACATCGGCACCATGGGCAAATCCGTCATAGACAAGCCCGGCAGACCAGGTGTTGTCCAATGCCACAATGACGCCTTTTTCATGTGCCGCCCTGCTGATTGCCGGCAGGTCAGGCACTTCCATCGTGATGGATCCTGGCACCTCTGTCCAGATCAGCTTTGTGTTCTCCTGAATCAGGTCAGCAATCCCTGCTCCGATCATCGGGTCATAAAAGCGGACAGAAATCCCGAAATCATGAGCCAGCCATCTGCCCATGTCCTGTGTCGGGTTATACGCATTATCAGGGATGAGCATGTCATCTCCTGTTTTCACAAAAGCAAAATCAACCAGTGAAACAGCAGCCAACCCACTGGAAACCAACAAGGCATGGTTCCCGCCCTCAATCGCCGCTAATTCCGCTTCAAGGGTATAGGTCGTCGGCGTGCCATGCAGTCCATAAGCATAGCCATCCCGGCTCAATCCGAAACGGGAACGCAGTTCCTTCAGGTTCTTGAAGAGGATGGTGGAGCCACGATAAACAGGTTCTGCATAAGACTTGAACCCGGCTGGCGGTGTATAGCGGTTATGGTTGATCAAGGTTTCCTTGGACAATTTTTTCTTCATCATATGACTTTCAAACAACGTCTTTCTTTAATCAGGGTCTCGACGGCATCCATTCACCCCACAGGTCATGGGCATCAGCATCCAGAATGCTGACATCAATGAAATCACCTGGCAACAGTTTCCTGCGGTTGCCTTTCGGTTTCTGCACATACACCACACCATCAATCTCAGGAGCATCAGCAGTTGAACGGGCAATGGCGCCACCACGGACGGTTTCATCCACAATCACCCGCAAAACCTTGCCGATTTTCCGTTGCATCCGCTCATGGGAAATGGTTTCCTGCAGTTCCATCAACCGGCTTCGGCGTTCTTCCCTTACAGTTTCCGGCAATGCCCCAGGCAGGTCATTGGCCGCCGCACCTTCGACAGGCGAATAGGCGAAACAGCCAACCCGGTCGAGCTGCGCTTCTTTCAGGAAATCCAGCAGGTACTGGAACTCTGCTTCTGTTTCGCCCGGAAACCCTGCAATGAAAGTTGAACGGATGGTGAGGTCAGGGCATGCCTTCCGCCACTGTTGGATACGTTCCAGATGCTTTTCACCATTGGCAGGACGTTTCATCCGGCTCAGGACATCTGGATGCGCATGTTGGAAAGGAATGTCAAGATAAGGAACAATCCCCCCTTCATCGCTATCTGTCATCAGCGGAATCAGCTCGTCGATATGCGGATAGGGATAGATGTAATGCAGGCGCACCCAGGCACCATAGCGTTTTGCCAGCTTGCCCAACTGCTGGGCCATACTGAACACATTGCTTTTCAGCGGACGGCCTCCCCAGAAACCGGTCCGGTAACGGATATCCAGACCATAAGCGCCGGTATCCTGGGAAATCACCATCAGTTCTTTTACACCGGACTGGAACAGTCTTTCAGCATCATCCAACACCTGACCGATTGGGTAAGACTGCAATGGTCCCCGCAGGTCAGGAATGATGCAGAACGTACATTTATGACCACATCCTTCAGAAATCTTCAGGTAGGCATAATGCCTCGGTGTCAGTTTCACCCCGGTCGGTGGGGTCAGATCAATGAAAGGCTCATGCGGTTTCGGCAGATATTTATGGACAGCATCCATTACTTCCTGCACAGAATCAGGACCTGTCACCGACAGCACTTTCGGATGCACGCTTTTGATCAGGTTTGTTCCTTTGGCATCCTGCTTTGCCCCCAGACACCCTGTGACAATCACCCTGCCATTCTCTTCCAATGCCTCTGCAATGGCTTCCAACGATTCTGCCTGCGCCGCGTCAATAAAACCGCAGGTATTCACAATCACCAGCCCTGCCTCATCGTAGCTGCTGACAGTTTCATAACCTTCTGCACGTAGCCAGGTGATGATTTTTTCCGAATCCACCAGCGCTTTCGGGCAACCCAGCGAGATGAACCCCACTTTATTGTCATGACCCATGCCGTTTTCCTCTTTATCAATCTGCCAGTTTTCTTTCAGCCAATCATTCTATGATACCGACAACCAGATGCCGGTTGCCATACGGCCGGTTTTGCCTTTATCCCGCCGGTATGAATAGAAACGGTGTGTTTCTGTCACAGTACAGGCATCACCACCATAAACCGCTGTAACACCTATACCGTTCAGGATGATACGGGCAATCCTGTAAATATCCGCCATGAACTTGCCAGGCACGCCTTCTTCCGGAACAAATGCCTGTGTCATTGCCATATCCTGGCACATAAAGGCTTCACGGACTTCGCCGCCGACCTCAAACGCCTGCGGACCAATCGCCGGTCCCAGCCATGCCATGACAGGCGCAGCGCTCTTTGAGCGCATGGCCTCTACCGTGTTCTGCAATACCCCTGCAGCCAAACCCCGCCAGCCGCCATGTGCTGCCCCAACGGCCTTGCCATCCGTTGTACAGAACAATACCGGCAGACAGTCCGCTGTCATAATGACACACACGTTATCTGCGGCTGCTGTCCATGATGCGTCTGCATCAGGCATACCGGAAACCGTGGCGGCATCCACCACTGTTGCGCCATGCACCTGGTTCAGCCAGACCGGTTCTGAAGGCAGTCTTGTCCCCAACAGGTCCCTGTTTTTCTTAACGGCTTCTGGATCATCCCCCACATGTGTCCCAAGGTTCAGTCCCAAGCCAT
>JBJEXA010000216.1:0-7176 GCA_051885335.1 Oxalobacter sp.
CAAATGCGGAGAATTGAAATTATCCACCTATCCCCTAAATACTGTCAACTGGTTTCTGAAAAATTCTTCAAATCTGCTCAACAAATGTCAAAAATGCAACAACACCTTTTTATACCAATCAATCTCTTTTGAAGTTATACCTCTTATCCTTTCCTTCACCCCTTCAGTCATTGACATCAAAATGAAACTTGATAGAGTGTGAAAGTCTTGCCTTTTGAGGCAATCTTATTCTCTTATATCCAGAAAGAATCCCAATGAGTTTGAAATGCGGTATCGTCGGTTTACCCAATGTCGGTAAATCCACTCTGTTCAATGCCCTGACCAAAGCGGCAATTCCTGCTGAAAATTATCCATTCTGTACAATTGAACCCAATGTCGGTATTGTCGAAGTTCCTGATTCCCGTCTCGAAAAACTGGCAGCCATCGTCAGTCCCCAGAAAATTGTTCCCGCAGTTGTTGAATTTGTCGATATTGCAGGATTGGTGGCTGGCGCTTCCAAAGGCGAAGGCCTCGGCAACCAGTTTTTGGCGCATATCCGGGAAACCGATGCCGTTGTCAATGTTGTCCGTTGCTTCGAAGACCCTAATGTCGTTCATGTTGCCGGTAAGGTTGACCCCATCAATGATATTACCGTCATCCAAACAGAGTTGGCATTGGCAGACTTGGGAACTGTTGAACGGGTCTATCAACGCGAAATCAAAAAAGCAGGTTCTGGCAATAAAGAAGCCGCTAAACTCTGCAATCTATTGAAGTCAGTCTCAGCACACCTGGACAAAGGCGAACCTGTCCGCACCATGGGATTGTCAGCAGAAGAAATGTCCTTGCTGAAACCGCTTTTCCTGATTACCGCAAAACCAGCAATGTATGTTGCCAATGTAGCTGAAGACGGTTTCACCGATAATCCATTGCTTGACCAGTTGACAGATTATGCCAATACCCAAAATGCCCCAATTGTCGCCATTTGCGCCGCTACCGAGGCAGAGATTGTCGAACTACCAGAAGAAGACCGTGTTGAATTCTTGGCAGATATGGGCATGGCAGAACCTGGTTTAAACCGTCTGATCCGGGCAGGCTTCAAACTTCTGGGATTGCAAACTTTCTTTACTGCTGGCCCGAAAGAAGTCAAGGCATGGACTATCCATACCGGTGACACGGCGCCTCAAGCAGCCGGAGTCATCCACACGGATTTTGAAAGAGGCTTTATCCGTGCACAGACTATTTCCTATGACGACTATATTGAATATCGCGGAGAAAATGGAGCAAAAGAAGCTGGCAAGATGCGTGCTGAAGGCAAAGATTATATTGTGAAAGATGGGGATGTGATGAACTTCCTGTTCAATGTCTGACACACTGTAAAGAAAGGAGTATAGAAGGCTGTGCCAACAATATTCCTTTCAACTCTCTGACTGCAGCCGCTCGAATTTTGCCTGCAACTGGTCTTGGGTTTCCTGATGAGCAGGATCCGGTTTGCAGCATTCCATTGGACAGACTGCCGCACACTGCGGCTCATCATAATGCCCAACACATTCTGTGCAACGGTTGTAGTCCACTTCACAAAAACGTTTTCCCATGGCGATCGCACCATTCGGGCATTCCGGAATACAGATTTCGCAACTGATGCAGTCATCCGTAATTATAAAAGCCACTCATACCTCCAATTTCCTGAATCACTGCCCGCCTGTCTTGATTTCTTCCACCTTCTGTCTCAGACGTTCCTCAACAGAAGGAAAGACAAAACGGGAAACATCTCCTTCCATATAAGCAATCTCCCGAACAAAAGTCCCTGATACGAACTGAAACTGATCGGAAGGTGTCATAAACAGGGTTTCCACTTCTGGCATCAAATGTCTGTTCATTCCAGCCATCTGAAACTCATATTCAAAATCAGAAACTGCCCTCAGTCCACGGATGACCACCGCTGCCCGGATTTCCTGGACAAAATCCCGTAACAGTCCTGAAAAAGGCTTTACGCTGACATTGGGATACTGCGTCAACACTTCAGATGCAATGTCCACACGTTCCTGTGTCGTAAAAAACGGCTTCTTGGCATGACTGTCTGCCACGCCAATCACCAACTTGTCGAACAGACCAGATGCCCTCCGGACAATATCCTCATGACCCCGTGTAAAGGGATCAAAGGTACCTGGATAAACAGCAATCACCATAACCGACTTTTCCCGATTTGATTGAAAACCTGATAATACCTATCATACCTGCTTTTTCAGAAGATGGTAATAAACCTGACCTGCCTGTCCTTCACGGACAATTTCTATCCCTGTCATACCGTAATCGGTTAACCACTGCCCTGTCACCTGCTTATCTGTTTCAACATAGACCATTCCCCCTATTGCCAACAGTTTCCAACAGGTAGACAGGATTTTGGGCAGCAACTGCGCCTGGAACGGTGGGTCAAGGAAAATCAGGTCAAACTGCCTGTCAAATGACCTCAAGGCATCAACCAACACCAGAGCATCTCCTGGCAGAATCTCAACCTGATCAGCCTCAAGCCTTGACTTGACGGTCTGGAGTTGCCTGAGAGCAACCCGGTTCTTTTCAATCATCGTCACATGCTGGAATCCCCTGCTGGCAGCCTCAAACCCTAAAGCACCAGTACCGGCAAACATATCCAAGCAAGTCAACACTCCAAAACTACCATCCCAGAAATGGTTCAACCAATTAAACAGTGTTCCCCGCACCCTTTCCGAAGTCGGCCTCAATCCCTCTGCATCTATCACAGCAATCGGTGTCCGTTTCCATTGACCACCGATAATCCTGACAGTATGTTTAGCATTGCCTATCCTGGTTTTCTGCACAACCTGCTTACTCCGACCTGTTACTTTGATCCTTACCTCCATGATTCAGTCCGATGAATCAATTTCCAATAACAACTGTTGTCATCTTTTCGGCAGACAGTTTTCTGCAAAAAGCCTGACGCACATCATCAGCAGTCACTGCCTGAATCTTATCTGTCCAAATGTTCAGATAATCCATCGGCAGATTGTATGTACCGACCATTGTAATCAATTCCAGAATCTTCCGATTCCCTTCCATATTCATGACAAAACTGCTTGTCAGATGACTTTTGGCAGCTTCCATCTCTGCAGATGTCGGTCCCTTATCCAGAAAAGTCTGCAATGTCTGGTCAACCACTGCCAAAGCATCATTGACTTGGGATTTTTCCGTAGAAAACCCAATGATATATGGGCCTGGCTGTACCAGCGTCTGGAAACTGCTGGAAATTCCATAAGTCAACCCCCGTTTTTCTCGGACTTCATCCATCAGACGGGAAGAAAACCCGCCACCACCCAAGATGTAGTTGCCGACCGTTATGGCGAAAAAATCCGGATCTCCCCGCTTCACTGCTGCCATTCCCTTGAAGACATGCGCCTGAGAAGCTGGATGATGCAATACCTGCCTGCCTCCCACCTGGACAGACACTTCAGGCATCACCGGCATTGGGTTGGACGACACCGGCAACTGCGCGCTGATGTTCTCTGCCATTGTTTCAGCCTGCTTCCTGGTCAAATCACCAACAATACCGATAACGGCACGGTCTGCCACATAATATCTGTGGTGAAAGTCAACTAGATCCTGACGGGAGATGGATGCAACAGAAACTTCCGCTGGGCTCTGCCCATAAGGATGACTGCCATAGACCATTTTTTTGAATACCCTACTGCCGATATTCTGCGGACGGGTCAGCTCTTCTTTAATGGATGCTGTCATAATCGCCTTTTCCCGTTTCAGCACATCGGCAGGAAAAGCAGGATGCGCCAAGAAACGGGCCATCATCTGAACCACCTCATCAGAACGTTTCTGACCGGACAAGACCCTTAAGCGGTAACCACCACGATCCATGCTGACCTTGCCTGACTGGATGGCGCCCGCATCCGCAAAAGCATCCATGATCTTGGACTCATCCATTCCCCTCCAACCACTGCCAGCAGCAATGCCTTTTTCCAACATACTGTTGGTCAAAGCCGCCAACCCACTCTTGCCTGCAGGGTCAAGCCGTGATCCCGCATCAAATTCCACGCTGACATCAACCACAGGAATCTCTGATGTCCCAACAAACATCACTTTCGCCCCATTGGCAGTTTGCCATTGCTCAAGCGGCAATCCTGCCCATGCCGGCACCGCGACCATCACAGCAACAGCCATCATATGGCACCAACGGGACAACATAGCTAGCCAATGTCCCTGAAAATCTTTCTGCATATCCTGCATTGCCCTTCTCCTATTTCTGTGTTGGCTGTTTTGGCAAAGCGATAGGTGTCAGCACTGCAACCGTCAACTGGTCTTCATCGAAATATTTACTGGCTACCTGCCTGATCTGTTCAGGAGTCACTGCTTTCAATTTTTCAATCACACGATCAGCCTGTTCACTGCCAATGCCTGACATCTCGTATAGACCGATTTCCAGTGCCTGTCCAAACATCGAATCCCGTTTATAAATCTGGGACGCCACCAGCTGTGTCTTCACCCGCTGCAACTCCTCCAGAGAAACGCCCTTCTTGGCAACATCCACCACTGACTCACGCAACCGTTTTTCAAGCACATCGACAGACACGCCATTGGCAGGAACAGCACTTAAGACAAACAGAGAAGGACCTCGGGCAAGCGCTGTGTATTCCGTACCGACTTCAAGCGCCACTTTCTCCTTACGAACCAACGCAGACTGCAAGCGGGCATTCTCATATCCATCCAATACTGAAGACAGCACCTGCAATGCATAGACATCGTTATCCTTTTCGACATCCCGCAACGGAGGAGCTTTGTACGCCAATACAACAATTGGATTCTCCGCAGGGGCATTCACCGTAACCCGACGGATACCCCGCTGTACCGGTTCTGTCTGGGGTTTTCCTCTGGCAATCGGTTTCTGCGGCAGACTGCCAAAATATTTTTCTGCCAATACCCGGACATCCTGAGCCTTCACGTCACCGACCACCACCATGGTAGCATTGTTCGGCGCATACCATTTCTGATACCATGCCGTTGCATCCTCAAGCGTCATATTCTGCAGGTCATCCATCCATCCGATAACCGGCCAATGGTAGGGATGTGATATGAATGCCGTTGCACGGAGCGCTTCGACCAACAGACTTTCCGGATTGTCATCGGTACGCCAACGGCGCTCCTCACGGATCACCTTAATTTCCTTCTCGAAATCTTCCTTACGGAACAGCAGACCATTCATCCGGTCAGCTTCCATTTCAACCATCTTTTCGAGATGCTCGACAGGGACCTGCTGATAATATCCAGTATAGTCAGTATTGGTGAATGCATTGTCTTTGCCACCTAGACGGGCGACCGTCTTGCTCAAACTACCTTCTGGGAATTTTGCCGTACCCTTGAACATCATATGTTCCAGCACATGGGCAACGCCTGTCGTCCCACTTGTCTCATCCATTGCCCCGACCTGATACCAGACCATATTCACAGCGACCGGTGCCCGGTGGTCTTCACGGACAATCACCTTCATACCATTGTTCAAATGGAAAATCTGAGGTGGCTCTGCTTGGACAGCAAACGGTATGCTGAACAATGCCATTACCGAAGAAAAGAAGATTTTTTGAATTTTCATAATCCCAGCTCTGCTAAAATGCATAGATTCTGTATTTTCTAACACTCTGCGCCAACTTTAGCCCAAAACGATATCCCATGTTCAGTTTTTTTAGAAGAAAAAAAAGCGACGAGGCAAAAGAACAGACTTCCAATACCTCTTCCCTCTCACAATCGGAATCTGAAAAACAGCAATCCTGGTTCAGTCGACTCAAATCTGGTCTGGCAAAAACCGCTTCCAACCTTAACATCTTTGGCGGTAGCAAGATTGATGAGGAACTGTATGAAGAGCTGGAAACCGCCTTATTGGTTTCTGATGCCGGTATGCCAGCCACAGAATATCTGCTTGACCAGTTACGCCAGGCTGTCAAAGACAGACAGCTGACCTCTCCTGCACAGATCAAGGAAGAACTTCAGGCATTACTGGTCAAGCTGATGAAGCCGCTTGAAAAAGATTTTGAATTGGGCAGGCATCAACCGCTGGTCATCATGATGGCAGGTGTCAATGGTGCCGGGAAAACCACCACCATCGGCAAACTGGCAAAACACATGCAGAATCATGGACAATCTGTCCTACTGGCAGCTGGCGACACATTCCGCGCAGCAGCCCGTGAACAACTGATTGTCTGGGGAGAACGCAACAACGTCAGCGTTATTGCACAGGAATCCGGCGATCCTGCCGCCGTTGCCTTTGATGCTGTTCATTCTGCCAAAGCCAAAGCCATTGATATCGTCATGATTGACACCGCTGGCCGACTGCCAACCCAACTGCATCTGATGGAAGAACTTAAGAAAGTGAAACGGGTCATCGGCAAAGGTCTTGACACCGCTCCACATGAAGTCCTACTGGTCATTGATGGCAATACCGGCCAGAATGCGCTTGCCCAGGTCAAGGCTTTCGATAAAGCCATCGGATTGACCGGTCTTATTGTCACCAAATTGGACGGTACTCCAAAAGGTGGCATTCTGGCTGCCATTGCCAAGACCCATCCTGTCCCAGTCTATTTCATCGGTGTCGGTGAAAAAATCGAAGACCTTCAACCTTTCCGGGCAACCGAGTTTGCTAATGCATTATTGAATTGACAGAAGGCATTTGCCTAGATCCGCAGATTCCTGACAAGCAAGAATCTGCGGGTTCTGATCATATGGCATAAAAATTGCTTCCAAAACTTTTAGCACTCTCTATGAAAGAGTGCTAAAATAGACTCATTGAAAATCCTTTGGTTCATGTTGAACCTTTTAGGAAGAAAATCATCAAGGAGTTATTGGAATGAACGAAAAGTCTACAAAAATGTCTCTGGCAACAGTGGGCAGTCGTGCGTTGACTCCGGCTTTTACGGGTTCGCTTGGCAATATTGAAGCATACATTGCTGAAATCAACCGGCTGCCCATTCTGACACAGGAAGAAGAAAACAAACTCGCCAAGGCTTACCAAGAAAAAAATGACCTGTTGGCAGCGCAACAACTGATTATGTCTCATCTCCGGCTGGTGGTCTCTGTCGCCCGCTCATATCTGGGTTATGGGCTGCCTCATGCTGATTTAATCCAAGAAGGCAATATCGGCCTGATGAAAGCGGTGAAACGCTTCAATCCGGACATGGGGGTTCGTTT
>JBJEXA010000217.1:0-1674 GCA_051885335.1 Oxalobacter sp.
CCATTGAAGCAGTTACGGTTCCTGGTAAAGGCAATATCCTGCGTACTGGAACATTAGGTGATGTTATGAAGGAGTCTATTGAGGCCGCCCGTACGGTTGTCCGCAGTCGTGCTAGCCGTTTGGGAATCAAGGATGATGCTTTTGAGAAAAAAGACATCCATATCCATGTTCCTGAGGGTGCGACACCGAAGGATGGTCCTTCAGCGGGGATTTCGATGACAACAGCATTGGTTTCCAGTTTCACCGGTATTCCTGTCCGTTCTGATGTAGCGATGACCGGTGAAATTACCTTGAGGGGGGAGGTTCTGCCGATTGGCGGATTGAAGGAAAAACTGCTGGCAGCATTGCGGGGTGGCATCAAGAAAGTCATTATTCCTCAGCAGAATGTTAAGGATTTGGCAGAGATTCCCGATAACGTCAAGAACAACCTGGAAATTATTCCAGTCAAGTGGATTGATGCTGTGCTTGAGACAGCATTGGAACATTTACCGGAAGAGGTTTCTGATACGGAGATGCTGGTAACCGCTTCGGAAAAGAAAGAGTCAGAAGGCTCTGAAATGGCAACAACCCACTGATTGGTCTTTCAATCAAAATCTATCTGCCAAACTGATGAGTATCCCTGTGGGGAAATCATCAGTTTGGCACTTTTTCTGACAGAACCAGTTTCATCTGTTGATTAAACTGTTAAGTAGCTTTCGGGCAACAGGTGCCAGTTCACTTGCCAGGATACCAGTATAACCGTTCAGTTTTTCGGCAATATTGTCAGCAGCTTTGCCATGCAGCCATACAGCGCCCAGTGCTGCTTCAAAGGGTGCCCATCCTTGTGCCAGCAGGGAGCCAGTCATGCCAGTGAGTACATCACCGGTTCCTGCTGTTGCCAATCCGGGATTGCCAGTTGGGTTGATGGCAAATTGTCCATCTGGTTTCGCAATGATGGTTCCAGATCCTTTCAGGACGGCAATGGTATTGAATTTTTCAGCGAGTATCTTTGCAGATTCAATGCGGTTATGCTGAATGGTTGCTGTATCAGTTTTCAGCAACCGGGCAGCTTCCAAAGGATGGGGCGTGATGATGGATGGCGATTTCCGGTATATCAGCAGTTGTTCAAGGTTGCTATCTTCTGAGATATTGTTCAGCGCATCAGCGTCCAGGATTACAGGTTTGTCTAATGTCATAACCTGTTGCAGGTATTCTTTGGCGGCACTGCTGTTTCCAAGCCCTGGTCCAACAGCAAAGATGTCTGAAGCAAAATCAAAGTGATGCGCCGTGCGTAGCATGACCTCTGGATATAGGGGATCAACGATAGGGGCATTTTTCAGGTAAATGGCGTGACAGAGTCCAGTTCCCAGCATCAGTGCTGCTCTGGCGGACAATGTCAGCGCCCCTCCCATCCCGTCATCACCACCTACGATAGCTAAGCGACCATATGAGCCTTTATGGGAATCGTGTTGACGCGGTTTCAGGAAATGTCTGAACAGCTCAGGTGAGTTGAGATGGGCAGTGGCGGGGATGAAATGCTGTTGGGCAACATCAAGGGTCGCCAAGTACACTTCTCCTGCATAATCACGCCCTTTGGCAGTGTGTAGTCCAGGCTTATCTCCAATGAAAGTGATGGTGTGCGTTGCTTTGACCGCAGTCATGTCTGTACCGACAATGGTTCCCGTATCAGCATCC